>JAOUPE010000388.1 GCA_029880025.1 Caldifarciminota bacterium | reverse complement strand
CCCCTAGCCCGGTGGGTAGCCCTCTGGCTTGCCTACCGGGTTGCCCAGTAGGTTGCCGGGTAGGTTGCCCGGGGAGCCGGTTAGGAAGTGGGGTATAGGTCAGGCGATGAATCAAAGAGGATTGCGGATAAGGAAGCGATTGTTGGACTGGGTCAAGAAATTCTTTATGGAGTCCTCTGCCATAGGCTACCGAACGTCGAAGCCAGAATTGTTATCAAGACTAAGTGAGGAACTATTTTAGGGGGACCTTAAGAATTTACTTACGGGGTCACTTAGGGAATTGCTTAAGAGGGAAGTGATGTGGTTGTCTATGTTGAGACCGGGCTTTAAAAATCATGAGTCATGCTTGATTGCAAGACCTGAGCCCGCAGTTCCAAGCTCCATCGACGCATCGCATTGCATCGCTACGCTTCTCGCAATGACACAAAAAGATGACTTTTGAACAGTCTCATCAAGGAAGAGGGTTTTTCTCCGTTATCTCTACGTTTAATAAGTTTTTGGTCTAACAACTAAAAGCCAACAACTAACAACTATCGTAGGTAGATAGGGTTGACTTGAAGGTGATTTTATTATAGAGTAAATTATATTTTGATTTCTATGAAATTCAATGTGATTTCAAAAATCAAGAACCACTGCCGACCGCGAAAGGAGGTGATTGAATGTCGAAAGACCCGACCCTTGGCGGGAAGAAAGGAATTCTTTCCTTTGTTAAGTGCGCAGGTTGAGCTTCGAAGATTTCAAGGGCGCAGTTGGCGCAAGCATTAGCCGATATACCTGACATAATCGATAAGAACTTGCTGGTAGGTTTGAATACAGCCGATGACGCTGGAGTTTACCGTTTGACCGACGATTTAGCTCTGGTTTATACTATCGATATTTTAACTCCGGTGGTTGATGACCCATTTGGTTTCGGCATGATTGCGGCGGCTAATTCTTTATCGGATGTTTATGCGATGGGTGGTGAACCTAAGATTGCGTTAAATATAATCGGGTTCCCAGCAAAGGACGACCCAAAGATTCTCGGTGAAATTTTAAGAGGCGGTCAGGAAAAAGCTAAACAAGCCGGTGTTACGATTGTTGGCGGACACACTTTTAATTCGGATGAAATTAAATACGGGCTTTCGGTGGTCGGCTATATTCATCCTCAA
This sequence comes from Caldifarciminota bacterium, assembly GCA_029880025.1. Taxonomy (GTDB): domain Bacteria; phylum Hydrothermota; class Tepidihabitantia; order Tepidihabitantales; family JAOUPE01; genus JAOUPE01. The sequence continues at coordinate 1,142 of JAOUPE010000388.1, read as the reverse complement.
AAAATAATAACCAATGCCGGAGCCAAACCAGATGACGTTATAATCTTAACCAAACCGATTGGAGTCGGCACCATTATCCAGTCATTGCTGCTTGGTCGAAGTGAAGGGATTGATTTCAAACCGGTAATCCAAGCGATGACGACTCTGAATAAAACGGCATCTTTAGCCATGAGAGAAATCGGTGTCGCTGCGGCAACCGATATTACCGGTTATGGATTGATTGGTCATTTGGTCGAGCTGGCTGAGGCGAGTAAGGTCGGCATAGAACTTTGGGCGTCAAAAATACCAATCCATGACGGTGCGCTCGAGATTTTGGCAAAAGGTATTTTTGAACCGGGTATTACCATGAACCTTTCTTCATTCAGAAGTCAAGTAGATAATAAAGGCGTTGAAACAAATCTTGGCAGCATTCTTTTTGGCTCTGAGACATCGGGTGGACTGGCAATAGTCTTACCAGAAGCAAGAGTCGCTGATTTTAAGAAAAAATATCAAAATCAAGTCCCGGTCATTGGTCGTATCACTAAGGAAAATCCGGGACGACTTATGATAATACCTTGATGAGTCGTCTATCGTTATTCGGTTAGGAAGCCTGTTTCGTCAACCGCCATACGTCTAATCCGCCTAAAACGGAATACGAGCATCGAAAGCGTTTACTGTTTGACGTTTACCGATTCAGAATATGAATCGCTTTTTTATGAATATTCTCAGCGGCTTCGAGCAGAACCTCGCTGAGCGTGGGATGAGGATGAATGGTTAGGATAAATTGCTTCACCGTCATTTCCTGAGATAAGGCGAGGGCTGCTTCGGCAATAAAATTAGAGGCTTCGGGTGCTAAAATATGAACCCCGAGAATACGGTCACTATTTCGATCGGCAATAACTTTTGCCATTCCTTCGATCCGGTTCATGGTATGAGCACGACCAATCGCATTCAAATTTGCCCTGCCCACTAAAATTTCCTTGCCCATTTTTTTTGCCTCTTCCTCGGTAATACCCACGGTTGCCAGTTCCGGGTCGGTATAAACACAATTCGGCACGATTTTTAAGATATAAGGGGTGCCGGCGATTAACTCAGCCACCGCAATCCCCTGTGCCTTCGCTTTATGCGCTAATAAGGGTAAACCAATTACATCGCCTATAGCA
>JAOUPE010000387.1 GCA_029880025.1 Caldifarciminota bacterium | reverse complement strand
TCTCCAGTATCATTTTGAGAAACTTGATCTTTCGACCTTTGCGATAAAACAATGAAATGCAAAGAATATAATCTAACACGGATGAACACCGAAATAACCGAAAAAACACCGACTGCCTAAGGCAGTGCCAGGATGTGCTTCAAGCACTTCAGTGACTTTCGGTGTGAATTTAACTGAATTTTCCAAAAAACACCCGATTCGGTGTTAATTTCTTTATTTGCGGCTAATCATGAGTTAAGAACTTAAATCCGCTCAATAACTACTACTTGGCTAATTCCAGATTATAAACTTGACTCTCCAATGCTTAGAATTATGATTTAGAATAATGGCAGGTCAGAAAATTTTACTCCACATCTGTTGTGCACCTTGTGCCACAACCGTAATCCGGCGCTTACAAGAAGCCGGTTATGAAGTATTTGGATTCTTTTATAACCCTAACATACAGCCGGCTAAAGAATATTATAAGCGTTTACATGAGACTAAGCGTATATGTAAACTCTGGGCAATACCTTTAGAGATTGGCGATTATGATTGGGACCGCTGGCAGGCAGAAATCCGCGGTCTGGAAAAAGAAAAGGAAGGCGGAAAACGCTGCCCGGTCTGTTTCCGATATCGCTTGAGCACGGTTGCCCAAAAAGCGAAGGAGTCAGGAATCGGTATAATCGCCAGCACCTTAACCATCAGTCCGCGCAAGAGAGCCGATGTTATTAATCCAATCGGTAAAGAAGTTTGCGAGGAATTGGAAATCAAATTTTATCAAGCAGACTGGAAAAAACAGGACGGTTTTAAGCACAGTTTGGATACGTGCAAAAAATTAAATATTTATCGACAAAATTATTGTGGCTGTAAATATAGTATTCGACCATTGACCCCAAAACCTGTTATTGCCCAAACCAAGCCAAGGGTAGAAACAAAACCACAACCCGAAGTGCTGGTCAAACCCAAATCCGAAGTGCCAAAGCGGCTGAGAAAAAAGAAGACCAAACCCTGGCGAAGAAACCGAAGACAATAAATATAACTTGCTACAGAAAACTTGACACTCTTCTAAGTTTTTGTTATTTTAGCTAACTCTACAAAATGAAGACTAAGGTCTTTTATTTATATTTTCTAATTTTGGTCGTGGTCTTTTTATTTCAATGCGGTAGTAAAAAAACCGCTGAAATTAAACTTGAACCCGAAGTCCCAAGCAAATATGTTTATCGTTTCCCTTCAGAATATGACCCAAACGAACCGCCGCCTCTGGTGATTGCTTTACATGGGCATAACCAGGCCGAAAATCAGGCAACCAAGCTTTGGGATGAAGGATTCTTTTATGAGCCTGATTTTATCCTGGTTTCGGTCCGTGGTCCGTTTCAGGGAAAGGATGGTTATGAATGGTTCTCTCAAAACAAGACCCTAATCTCAAACCCGGTTCAACGGGGGATAGCATCAGCACCAACTTGTGAAGAGATAGTTATCAAGGCTCTTGCTGAATTTAAAGAGGAGAAGAATATCGAACCTGATTTAATTTACTTGCTCGGTTTCTCCCAGGGTGCAACCATGGCTTTATATATCGGGCTCAAGAATCCTGATATCTTTGATGGTATTGCCGCCATTAGCGGTAATATGGATACCTTTCTGCTCTCGGCGTCAAAGATTAAGGATATCGAAGATATGGATATTTTCTTAGCGCTTGGTCGAGGTGAAGGACCAAGAGCGGTTGAAGCAATAAAAGTTACAAAAAGTTTACTCGAGCAATCAGGAGCAAACGTCAGGCTTTATTTACATGATGAAGGTCACGTAATAAACGCCAGCAGCTGTCGGGCAATGCAGAATTTTCTTAGTTTGAGTTTCGAAGAGGCTCCGGAGACTGAACTTATCGATAAACCAGAATCAGAGGAATATGATATGGAGGAAGAGGAAAGCTTTGAATACTGGGAAGAAGAGGAGGACGAATCAGATTATCAAGAAGAATAATATTATTTTAATCTTTAAATATTATAACGTTTTCCCTCTTTTAGAACCTTAGTCGGATAAAAGGTTCTGCGCCAAAAAATACCACCTCTTTTTACACCCAGGATTCCGGCTCTAATCATAAAAACAACCATAATCGTGATTCCAATCGGATAGAAGATAGACGGTAACCATGGTCGGTTCATCCATCGGCTAATCGAAATAACTAAAGAGATTAAGATGAATTAATCCAAAAGGTTAGATGTGGAATATTTAATTAGTTGAACAAAATTTTAGTTTTAAAAGGCTTTCCCACATTTGAACTTTCGGTACTTCCCATATGAAAATAAGAGGGATATCTCGGAC
>JAOUPE010000386.1 GCA_029880025.1 Caldifarciminota bacterium | reverse complement strand
AGATTTTATGGCAATCAAGAAACTGGTGCGTATAAAATAAAAAACTAACAGGTGGTAAATTGAAAAATCCTTTGCTTCTAATGATTATCCTTACTTTTTTACCGACAGCAATCTATCCTGATTTATCTCTTAAGAGAATCGCTAACTTAACTCCTGGTACCCATTACAGCACAGGTTATATTCTTTGTGGTGACACAGATAATGACAGTTTAAATGAATTAATCTTCTCAACAAGTGACGTTTATATCTCTTTACAAGTATGGGAATATCGTCCGGTAAATCGTTATGAGTTAGTCTGGCAGGCGGTTGGCGGACAACCACCACCTCCAGGAGGAATACTGGTCGGTAATTTTGCACCTAATGATATTGGAGATATTGACAAAGACGGTCTTCCTGACTTGGTGGGGAGAAATACGGAGTATTATTATAAAGATTATTTTCACACTCTTGTTTCAACTCAAGAAAGTCCTGATTCATCCTCTTTTCCTGAATCTTTATCCTGGTATCAAAGATATTCTTCAAATGCAGCCGAAGCTGCTCCATTTTACTATACCGGTGATTTAGACCAAGATGAAAAAGAAGAAATACAATTTACATCAGGACAGACAGGTTATAATTATATTTTTGAAAATATAGCTAATGATAGCAATGCGGTCGTTTGGAGTCGATACCAAGCAGGTTATTATTTTACTTACGGCGATTTTGATTTAGACGGAAGAAAAGAATTTGTCAGTGCAAATCCTGCAAGTATTGGTTTAACCTGGGTTTACGAAAATACAGCACCTGACTCCTATGAGCTAGTTTTTGTTGACACCGTTAGACGACCTAATGGGTATGACATCTTTTCTGGTAAAGATTTAGATGATGATGGCAAACCCGAGTTCTATATTGGGTTTGCCCAATCTGTTGGCGGGAGTTATTACGATATTTATCTCTATATGTGGGAATCAACTGGAAACAATATGTACGAAAAAACTTTGATTGATGTATTGCGAATCCACAATTTTACTTCGGTTCAAAGAAGAAGCAAGTGTGCAGATTTGGATGGAGATGGTATTGAAGAATTAATCTGGTCAACTCTCACCAATTTGTTAGTTTATAAGGCAACAAGTAATAATCAATTTCAAAGAGTCTGGGAATGGCAAAATGACCACGCTACCGACGTAGAAGATGGAAGGGTAAATGTCTATGATATGAATAAAAACGGTTATAATGAAATAATCTTCTTCGGTAATGGTAAAATCTCAATCTTTGAAATCGAAGCGGTTAGACTTATAAGACCAAATGGCGGTCAAAACTTCTTACCCGGTGACAGTGTCCTAATCAAATGGCGGAAATTCTATCCACCAAGATGTGATTCTTTTTCGTTATCTTATACAATAGATAATGGCATAACATATCTACCGATATTAAATTCAATCCCATCTACTGAAAGCACTTATAATTGGATTGTTCCGAACACTCCATCTGAATCCTGTCGGGTAAAGGTTACAGCCTATGGTCCAGGCACCCAATTCGACGAATCCGATGCCCTTTTTACTATCCTACCAACAGGTTTAGAAGAAACTCAGGTTATTATTGACCAACCGCTTAGACTGGATATCAATCCAAATCCATCAAAAGCTGGTTTTAGATTTCAGATACGAAATGCTGGTAAACAGGATTTAAATCTTAAGATTTATACCCTTTCCGGTAAATTAGTGAAATCCTTTTCTCTAAAAACTAACAACCAAAAACTAATAACTCTTATCTGGGATGGTAGAGATAATAAAGGAAAAAGACTTCCTTCCGGTATTTATTTTCTCTGCTATCAATTAGAAGGAGTATCAGAAACTAAAGGAATAATTATTCTGAGATAAAAAGTAGATTGCTTCGTCGCTACACTCCTCGCAATGACTTAATAAAATCTCAAACGTTTTGAATTTGATATTTGGAAATTAAAAATTATCTTTTCGCAACTCCCATTTTTAGGGAAATATTTTTTTGATTTAGAATGAAAACTACGGTATGGGAGGTAGCTTAGTAAGTGACCAATTAGGGGACTGGGAAGTCCCTCCTACATAAAAAAGAAAAATGTCGGAGAGGCTTCCAAGCCTCGATTCTTTTATATCTTAGGCAGATTATCGGTGTTTTTCGGTGTTCTTCGGTGTTGGTCGGTGTTTAATTTCTCTTCGTCTTCTATATCGGGACCGGGAAGTCCCTCCTACTACAAAGGGTGGGGCATAAATGTAACCGCTACATTTAAACGGTTGATATGTTTCAGCCCCCCTGTCTGTTCCCGAGTCTGCCCCCCGGTCTACCCCCC
>JAOUPE010000385.1 GCA_029880025.1 Caldifarciminota bacterium | reverse complement strand
GTAAAGCAAGAAAAGACGAAAAATCCCTGTCTATTTATTATTCACGGTAAAATCTTCTCCGAAGAACCGATAACGACATTGTATAGGGGAGAAGCCGAGATAGCGATTCTAAATGCGGCTGAAATCGATGCAATTGTTCTGACCCCGGATTTTCTAAGATTTGGCTCTCAACGTGCCCAGGCATTGATTAATCAAGGAGATTTTTTCTTTTTGGGCGCCAATATCTATAATCGTGCTAAAAAAAGACCTCTTGCTCAGGAATACCTGATTAAGAATTTAGATGATACAAAAATTTCACTCTTAGGACTATTGGTGGATAGCAACGATTTATATCTTAGATTACAAGAGATTGAATATAAAGACCCAATTTACACGGCAAAGAAATTAATCCCATTACTGAAGATGCGTTCTGATTTGGTTGGCTTATCATCAGCTAAATCCGATACCTTAGCCCTTACCGATTTAAATTTTGTCATCGGTCCTCTTAATCCAAATAGCATCTCGGCTCAGGCTTGTGGTTCAGATGAAAATCTACGCCGGCTCGATTTATTCCTCAGCGACGATAATGTGATAATCGACTATCAAAATTCAGTGGTCCCTTTGGTCGATACAATCAGCGAGGATAATTTAATCAAAGCTGCTATACAGAATTTTACAACCAGGCATGATTCGATGCTCGATACCAAAATCACCGAAATTAAAAAAGACCTGGACCTCAAAAATCTAACCAACCTGGTGAACCAGGCGATATTAACCGAAACTAAAGTCGATGGGGTCATCCTACAAAAGCAACTGGTTTTAAAAACCATCGCAAAAGGTTCGGTTACTTATCGAAAACTTTTCGAACCATTGAAATTTACCCAAAATCTGGTAATCGTTACAGTGAGCGGTAAAGAGATTGAAGAACTCAAGGCAATGAAATTTGAGATTGTCTGGTCGGCAAACCTAAAAAAACAAAGACCTGTCTTATCCAGGAATTATCGAATAGCGACCACCCCGGATTTGATTGCTGATAAAACCGAGTGGCACAATAAAGAAACGACCTTGACCGATTCAACTTTAATTGCTATGGTTACTAACTATTTAAAGAAAGGTGGAAAATAAAATGCATTTTATTAAAAACTTTCGCTTCTGGCGTTTAGTCTGGACTGTTTTTGTCACTTACTATTTTATCAATTTCTCCAGGAATTTCTTTGATGATGCGATACCAGAAAAAGCGATGATTCCGACCACCCTCTTTTTTATCATTACCGTCTGGCTGGCATTCGAGTATTATTTTGGCTCGCCATTTTTTCAATCCGGCATGGTCGAAGCGTCTTCGGTCTGGCGCGCATTCTTTGCCGTATTCTTCTATCCTTTTCTTGCCTTTTGTATTGCCGACTATGTCTGGTTACACTGGTCCCAGATGAATTTTCTATATCCGGTAGTTAATATCATCGGTATCCTGATATTTTTGGTCGGGGTCTTAATTCGGCTTTATACCCTTTTTATTGTTTTGCGCCTGCCCCCTACGAAATTTGTTCCGAAAGGCATCTACAAAATTTCACGCCATCCTAGATACCTGGGAACGTTGATTCAGTTATTTGGCATAGCATTGGTTCTTTCCTCGTATTTAGGTCTGGTTCTGGCAATCGTTATTGGGATACCTTTAATTATCGTTGAAATACGTTACGAGGAAAAAGTATTAGTCGACCATTTCAAGACCGACTATATCAACTACAGCAAAAAGGTTCCAGTCCTGATACCGAAATTCAAAAGATAAAATTAAATATCAAAAATAAGGGTTAATTTATAAGAGTAAGATTAACGCTAAAATGCCTAAGCCAAGACAATAAAACCCAAAATAATACAATCTTTTTCTCAATACAAAATATTTCAGGATAGCTAAGGCAAGTATCCCGGTAATCGCAGTGAAAAGTATACCCAATATGATAGCCGAGCTGTTAATATCAGAACTGATTAGTTGGCTGAAGGTTAAAATATTGGCACCAATCACTGCTGGAATCGATAGCAGGAAAGAAAATTCGAAGGATTCTGAGCTGTTGATTCCTAACAATAAAGCGGTTGAAATCGTGGCTCCGGAACGAGAGATACCAGGTAACAGGGCGATTGCTTGAGCAATACCGATAATCAGAGCAGCCTTATAACCAATTTTCGTGTCCTGGGTTTTAATGAATCGGGTGGCAAATAGCAGAAGTCCGGTTAAGATTAAGAATATTGCCGGATAGATTGGTTGAACAAAAGTCGGTTCAATCTTATCTTTGAACAGACCGCCGATGATTGCAATCGGAATCGAGCCGACAATAA
>JAOUPE010000384.1 GCA_029880025.1 Caldifarciminota bacterium | reverse complement strand
AATCCCCGATGCGGCATTTTAGGAAAGAGCATAGCTAAACTGGTGTAGACTTCGGGTGAACCTTTAATAAAGATTAGTGCCGCCTTGACGATTGCGGCTGGTATCCGGACCAGAGCCGAATTGGTCATAATCGAAAGTGTTTTCTTAAATGAACCGGGTGAACCTAAAAGTGGTATTAACACATTTAGCAGTAGGGTGAATATCAGAATACCCAAAGGAGTAATGATTAAGACCAGGATTATACTGCGGATCAGACCGGTCGTTGGCGTCATTGAACGCAGGGTCTGGTCAATCCGTTCTTGCGGGACATTTCGACTTTGCATCATCTCGGCGATTCTTGCTTTCTGTTCCTCCCAGTTGACATGGGAGACCGCAACCAGGGTCAGCAGAATGGTAACGATGACGACGATGATCAATGGTATCAACCATTTTGGCTTTTCCGACAGTTTAGTGAATGCCCTGGTCGGTGCTGAATAAATCTCAAGAAAATTCATTATGCCTCCTTTTAAAATATTGTTTAAGTTTCATTAATTGAATTCAATAATAATATTCGATTAATTCACAAAGTCAACTAATTCCTATATTTATTGTAAATGGCGGCGAAAAACACAGCCAGCGAAAGGTTCGAAAATTGTAAGCCGGTTTCCGATTAATCGCTTTAGCCTTAGATATTTGAGTTTTGTCTTTTTCATTTTCGGTCGCTCGATTCGATTTCGGTTACTGAAGCGATTTCAGGTTCGGCGGCAGCGGTTTAATTTGCGACAATTCCTTTTCGGTCTGAATCTTATCAGGATGCGGTGCGGTCACAACTATTTCATCAATCTCCATCTCGGGTCGCTGAGCAGTTACCTCGATGGTATCGACCATCATCGATTTCGACTGCATTGAAGATAAATCCGGTGAATCTTGTTTTTGACTGGTTGCTTTCGTATTGGTGCAACCAGTAAGCCCGACCAGGACGATGATAAATAACAGTCCCAAGGTTAGGCTGAGTTTATATCTTGTCATTAAAACCTCCATTATTTTTTAAGTTTTTCCGTGCCAGGTTTTCTGGCAGCTGTTTTTTGCTGATGTCTGTTTTGTCGTAACGCCCCTTGTGGGCATGCTTTCTTCGTTTTAATTCTTGCTTAAGCCAATCACCTTTCCAACGGTCCGGAATCACTTCGAACAAACAGGTATCTTCAATGTATCGCTTACCTAAACGCTTCATTTCTTGGGTAATCGCTTCGGTATCGCTCCCGGCTTTAATCATCTGACCAATCCGGGTCAGTAAAAGTTCATTTAAGAAACCACCGTAAGCAAGAAAAGAGAGGTAAGGATTTCGGCTCCACACTGCTTCGTGCACACCGGCATTACCTTTTTTGAGAAACGACTGGACGAATTCACCGCAGTCAACAAAGATATTTAACCAATCGCCATTCCAGGCTTTGAGCTGGGCAGTTTCTTTTTCCGGCGCCACCAAATCACAGCCTTGAAACTTGGTCGGTGCGTATGCCTTAATGAAAATTTTTACGCCTCGTTTCAGCGCGCTGTTCAGTTCGGTTCGGATTTTCTCAAGCGGCTGAGGAAAGGCATCTACCAGCACGATGCTTTTGGCTTCTTTTAAGATATTCTTGACCCGTTCGTAAACCTGCTCGACACCGGTAAGCTGGAAAATTCCGCTCTGCATCGGTGTGACCACGAGTTCTTTCAGCCCGCGTTCGATTTGGACTTGTTTTGCAGTTAAGTTTTCTTTCATTCGGTCCAGATATTCATGAATCGAAAGAGCGGCATAAGTCCTGGTTCCAGAGGTCTCATCAACGACTATAGCACCTTTGACCCGCAGCGAATCCAGTGCTTTGTAAGTATTAGCAACCGGTTTTCCTACAATCTGCGAAATACGGTAGCCAGTGGCACCGGGTTCCTGTAAAAGCGCCTGATAAACCGCTGCCTCAAGCCCGCAAAAACCAATTTCGCAAAGTAAACCTTGAACACGTTGTTTCATGGTATCAACTCCTTTAATAGTAGCATCATAATACGATAGTAGCAATATACTACTAATATATGGGGAATTGTCAAGCCGAAATTTGATGTCAGGTGTTTATTCCAGATGCCGTTATGTATGTAGCTATATTTACTCTATATTACAGGATATTGTGATATAAAATGTCTATCGTGTCTTCGTTGCATACGGCTGACGCTTCACGTTACAGATTGTGTGGTTCATTTATCTCAGCTTTCTCTGCTATCTCTGGGGTTAAATTTCCTTATTTGTGTTTTCGTGGTGATATGTCCTCTGCGTTCTCTGCGGTCTCAGCGGTAAAAAATTC
>JAOUPE010000383.1 GCA_029880025.1 Caldifarciminota bacterium | reverse complement strand
TCTCTTCTTTGGTATTCTTTAGAATTTGTTCCTCAAGCTTAGGTATTAGTTCCATATTTGAAGTTTGTATTTTGGAGCTCATAACTTTCGCTTTGGTTTTTGGGATTGGTGTTTCGGAGTAGGAATAGGTGCGTTCGGGCAAACCCTTTACAAGAATATGGGCATCATTCATTATAAGTTTCTTCATCTTATCCCAGAAATTGTTCCATTCTTGTTCGGCTACGATTCCGGAAAGGAAATTTTTAATCTCGTTTATTTTCAAGGGTTTTTTAACCGATTTGAGCAGCAATTTGAACAGGGCGAGCTGGTCGGTTTTAGCCTGTTCTTTAAGGATTTGGGAAGAGCGATATTTTAAGACCAGAAAGTTATCATCCGGAAGAGCAATTAAGTTCTTAAAGGCTTGGGCAAAAGGAAATAATATGGTCTTTTCGCCCTTAACCGAAAAGAATTTCACGAATATTCGGTCAAGCAATAAATCTACATTCTCTACTTTGCCCACCCCGTTATCTTGGTTATAGACATAAGAACCGACGTCAAAAGAAAGGTATTGCTCAAGTAATTCACAAGCTGATAAGATTTCCCGATTATCCAGCAATTCAGATTTTCGGATAAATCCCTCAAGATTATTGGCTTTAGCATAAAGTTCTCGATAATAATCGGTTAGCTCACTGCGAATTTTCTTGTCATTAATACCAGCCTTTGCATAAGCGGTCGCAGTTTCTTTCAATACGGCAAGTGTTTTTGAATAATTACCGGTTTCTTTAATATGTTCTTTCAAGATGGATAGAAATAACAAAGCGGTTTCAGCCGATTTGGCGTATAAAGGTCGAACCAGGTCGAACAATAAACTGAGGTCTTCGGAAATATTAGGCTGGGTTATAATTTCAAGCCAAAGCGTTTCTAAGGCATTATAGTCTTTTGCCTTAATGAGGTGGGCAAATTGTTTCCGCAAATCAGCTTGTTCCATTAATAAAAGCTTAAAACAGGAAAAATCGGATGTCAATTAAAAAACCTTACGATTATTGTAGCTTAGCAGTGTCAATTTTCAAAAAAGATTTAAGTGCCAAATAAACTTTAAAATGGTTGACAAGAACTGTTTTAACATTAAAATAACGAAAATCGGGTAGAGTTCGGATGGTAATTTATCTTAGATTGAAAGAGGTCTTTATGCTTAACAGCAATCATTCTATATTCGATTTTCACAGATTGATAAGTCTTGCCGAGCGACTGAATAGTGAATAATCTTAACCATTTAAAAAGAAAGGAGGCATATTTAATAAAATCAATTTCTAACCAAAACCACAAAGGAGGAGACATGTTTAAAAAACTGATTTGTTTTCTCGGTCTGTTCATCATTTTAGGGGTAAGCCAGGCAGTCGGAGATTCCGATTTTGTCAGCGACCTGGTGCCTGGATATGAGACAAGTGACCAGCAATATATTGGACCAGCCCCAATTTCAACCGATTCGATTCCTTGGGAAACTAAAGCGCCTTCTCCGCCACCAGGAAGATACTGGTGCCCGGCAGTTGGTGTGGTTAGAGATACCGTCTATCTTTTAGCTGGCAGAGGTGGTACAACTGGTAACTCAATCAAATCGGTTTATGGCTACGATGTAGCAACTAATACCTGGGTCACGACTCTGCCGGATTTGCTGATTGAGCGGCGGGCTGGTGCGGGCGGTCAGGTTGGCAATAAGATATATGTCTGCGGTGGTAGGGATACGGCGCATGTCACTCTTAACACGTGTGAAGAGTATGATATTGATACTAAAACGGTGACGCCAAAGGCGAATATGCCAGTTGCCCGATGGGCATGCAGTGGTGCAGCAATCGGTGATAAAGTATACGTATTCGGTCAGGAAGGTAGCGGTAGTGACGTTCTATTAGAATATAATACTACAGCTAATACTTGGCGTTCAATCACACCGAGTCCGCGACCACAAGCCCGTGGATGGACTGCAGTTGCTGCAGCCGGTGGTAAACTTTATGTTATGGGCGGAAGTTACTCAACAACGACCCTGAATGACTGCTGGGAATTCGACCCTGTAACTGAGATCTGGACCCAGAAAGCGAATATGCCTGGACCACGTATCTATCACTCAGCAATTGGATTTGGCGACGATAATATTTATGTCGTGGGCGGTGCATCGAGTGGCAGTGGCAGTGGTGACGCTTTAGTCTATAAATACACAATTTCGACCAATACCTGGGTAATCGAAACACCGATGCCTACTCCACGCGGTTGGGAGATGTTAGCAGTTAACCAAGGTATACTCTATGTGATGGATGGCTCTAACTGCACGACTCCAACC
>JAOUPE010000046.1 GCA_029880025.1 Caldifarciminota bacterium | reverse complement strand
TTTTGCCAGTCAAATTATAACATTTTTGAACCGGATATTGAAAAAGATATTATTCCATATTGTCGGGCAGAAAATATTACGCTTATGGCTTACCGACCACTCTGTCGCGGACTTTTATCCGGTTCAGTAAAATCCGATTCTAAATTTGTTGACTGCGATTTAAGGAAGTTTGACCCGAAATTTAAAGAACCCCTTTTTTCCCAGTATTTAAAGGCAGTGGAAAAACTCGATGAATTTGCTCAGAAAAAGTATGGGAAAAGAGTCTTACATCTGGCGATGCACTGGGTCTTGGACCAAATCGATTCTGGAATTACGGTCCTGGGAGCGAGGAAGTCAAAACAGATTGAAGTGATTGATGAATTGGATGGTATGAAAATTAGCCGAGAAGGATTTCGAATAATCGATAAGATTGTAAAAGAAACGATCAAAGACCCGGTTGGTTCTGAATTCATGGAACCACCCTCAAACAAAATAATAAATACAGATTAAAAATGGTAAAATGTTATTTTTAATAAGATCAGGCAAACCGATACTTACAAATTTATTGATCCATTTAAGAATCTCACAAATAATAATGTAAAGAGATGATTTCTGCTATGGTCGGCATTCAAGGTTCTGAATTTTACGATTCCCAGATAATAACTGATTCTAATTTTATAAAATTTTATGCGGTCACTTACCCAATCCTAAAGGATCTTTAAGAATAAGAGTAGGGTAGAGCGATGTCTTATATAAACTGCTCAAGCCTCAAAAAACTCATTGTTCGCTCTACCCTTTTATTTTATTAAAAATAAATACATAACTCGTAGCAAAGATGCGAGCCAGGGCTGACCCCCTAGGCGATACCCCCTCTCTTTGACGAAAATACGATAAGCGATTGACGAAGGACGAGTTAGAAGAAAATTTGGCTTGAAAAAAGTATTACTTAAAAGTAATATATCTAAGAGATTGTTTATGTTTGTTTTTACTAAAGAAATAGCAGACTTTTTAAGAAAAATTCGTGAACGGGCTGGTCTATCCCAGAAAGAAGCAGCCGAAAGGATTGGGCTTTCAATAAAATCATTTGCTAATATTTCTTTTTAGAAAACGGTAAAATATAAATCAATTTGCTGAGCTTCCAACCTTAATATAATATCGCTCAACCTACTTTGCACTTGAAGACCAAAACCTAAGAGGTTTTATATATAAATCTTGACAAATCTGAAATTTCTTGTATAATGAAATGTTTACAGTTTATCGAATATCGATGGTTAAGCTCTTTTATAATCAGAAATTTAATAGTTTGGGATGGTGTCTATTAAATTTCTTATTTTTCATTCAAACTGTCCAGATTAATTTTGAGGGAGAGCATTTAATAACATGCTCTAAAATTTAAGCGGCGTTAATCGATAAGATTAATTAAAGCTGCTTAAGGGGGTAACATGAAGTTCAAGTCAGTGTCTTTAATTTTACTCTGTTCTCTACTCTATGTTCTAACTTCCAATCTATCGGCTTATAGTGAGTCTTCGCTTGGCTGGACTAAGAAAAAAGATGTGAAGGGTCAACTCAGTACAAAAAGAGTTAAGGGTGGTGGTGGTATTACGGCAATGGAAAATTATGTCTATCTAATTCTTGGCAACAATACCCTTGATTTTATGAAATACTCAATCTCGGAGGATACTTGGTTGGTGATTGACCCAGGTGTGCCACTCGGTCCAAGTAATAAGAAGGTCAAGAAAGGCGCCTGCATCGTTAATGATGGAGAGTATATCTATATTCTCAAAGGTGCGAAAACAAACGAGTTCTATCGCTTTGACCCTAACGGTAATGTCTGGGATTCATTACCATCACCGAACTTCACAAAGGGTGTAAAGGGAGGATTTGCCTGCTTTGTGGAACATGATGCTGAAAGATTCATCTACGCCGGAAGTGGTTCTAATACTAAAGAATGGAAACGGTTCAATATCTATGCCAATAACTGGGAAATTCTGAGTCCTGAGACTTTACCAGCTAAAAAGGTAAAAGTAGGAAGTGGTCTGGCTTACGATGGTAACGGCATGATTTACTTTTTATTGGGAAAAGATAATTACTTTTATGCTCTTGACCTGAGCTTAATAACTCCGAAATGGACACCTATGAAAAACCTGCCCTTTTATAAACCAGGCGTCTTTAAGAAGAAAAAGGTCAAGGAGGGCGGTTGTATTGAATACCATGACCAAAAAGTCTACGCAGTCAAGGGTGGAAAAACAAAGGAATTTTGGCGTTTTGATATACCGGCTGACAGCTGGACTTATGTTGGTGAAATTGCCGATGATAATTTAATAACGCCGGAAAAAGGTATAAAAGCCGGAAAATCCCTGGCTTATTCGACTTTCGCAAGCGGGCTATTCTGTATAATCGGCAGTAACACCAATGAGTTCTGGTTTTACAATGATCAACCAATGCTGCCGAATTCAAAAGAACCAGGCAGTCCCAGAGAAACGGTCTTAAGCAATGGATTCAATTTCACACTGAGCCCTAACTCGAAAATGGAAGCAAACATCGCCTACACCCTACCTACCAGAAAAGGTGCGAGTCTTAAGGTTTATAATACCTTAGGTAAAGTGATTTATTGGGCAAAGGATGCTGATGTCCACGCAACCGTACCGAGATTACCGGCGGGTATTTATATTCTACAATATGATGCTAAAGGCGATAGAGAATATAAGAAACTGATTATTTTGAAATAGCTCTAATCGAAAAGAAAAGGCGGGAGATATCTCCCGCCTTTTTATTTTTCGTAATTATTTTATAGCTTCGACCCTTTAATTTTTAATATACTAGTCGGTGCTGGATAAGATTTATATTAGAAAGCGTTTGGAATGTGTTCGATTTTGGTTTGTTTGCCGGTTTGTAAGATGCCCAGAACATCGAACCGCACCTCTTGTTCCAATAAACCTTTTTCCGCAATATATTTTTGTGCCAACATTCTTAAACGGTACTGCTTTCTCTTATCAATTCCCTGAATTGGATTACCAAACGCTTCCGATGTCCTGGTTTTCACTTCGATAAAGACTAAAGTTTTCTTGTCCTGGGCAATAATGTCTAATTCGCCAAAACGGTTTCTTAAATTTTTCTCGATAATCTTAAACCTTTTTGACTTTAAATAGGAGAGGGCAATTTTTTCGCCCTGCTTGCCTAAGCTAATCTTATCGGACATGGATATTAACATCGGTGGACACAGATGGGTCCAGATTTTTATCTCAGATTGGCACAGATAATCTGTGCTCATCTGTGAATGTGCAATTTTTCACTGGGGCAAAAGTTTGTCGGTGTATCGGAGTTGGTCCAAAAAATTTCAAGGCTTGAATATGTCGCCTGGTTGGATAACCCTTATGTTTGGCAAAGCCGTAATCCGGATAATATTGGTGAAATCTTTTCATAATCTCATCCCGGATGACTTTTGCGATGATTGAGGCACAGGCAATGGAAAGACTCTTTTTATCGCCTCGGGTAATGCCATTATTGTCAATCGTTAAATCAGGAATGGAAAAACCATCCACCAGCGCCAAATCCGGTCTGACCTTGAGTTTTGCGATTGCCTTTTTCATCGCTAAAAATGAGGCATTTCGGATATTGATTTGGTCGATTATTTTATTATTGACGATGCCGATGCCAAGACTGATCGCACCGGATTTAATTTTTGGGAAAAGTAAAGAACGTTGGCGTGGCGTCAGCTCTTTAGAATCTCTGACTCCCTTGAGCCTGATGTTTCTGGGTAAAATGACTGCGGCGGCAACCACTGGTCCAGCCAGCGAACCTCTGCCGACTTCATCAACTCCGCAGAAGATAAGATTATTATACTTCCACAGCTTTTGGTCGAGATTCTTTCTCAATCCGGTGTTCTTTTAATTTTGCCGCACGCCCTTTTTTACCGCGCAAATAAAATAACTTGGCGCGGCGAACTTTGGTATGTTTCTTCAATTCAATTTTGGTAATCATTGGTGAGGTAATCGGAAAAATTCTTTCGACGCCGATTCCTCGACTCATCTTACGGACCGTGAAGGTTTTGGATTCGCCCACACCACGAATCTGTAATACCGTGCCTTGAAAGGTCTGGATTCGCTCTCGGTCACCTTCATAGATTTTGTGATAGACTTTAATCATATCGCCCGGTTCAAACTTTGGAATCGGTTCTTTATGCGTTTCAGCTTCTTTTTTTTCGGTCTTCTTTTTCTTTTCAACTTTTTTCGTCTTCACCGCCATTTTCTGGTTCCTTCCTTTCTAAGAATTTTTTTTCTGCTTCGGTAAGTTCAATGGTGCGCAGGAGTTCTGGTCTGCGTTCCTTGGTAGCCTTTAATGCCTGAAACCGACGCCATTGCCGAATCGCTTCATGATTGCCCGAGACAAGCACTTCCGGCACTTTTAAGCCTCGAAACTCTCTGGGTCGGGTATAGTAAGGGGCATCCAAAAGATTCTGACTAAAGGAATCGGTAGTGATTGATTCTTCATCACCGACCACCCCGGGTAATAATCGGACAACCGCTTCAATAATCACCAAAGCGGCGGCTTCGCCCCCGGATAAAATATAATCACCGATTGATATTTCATCGTCCACCAGAAATTTGCGAACCCGTTCATCTACCCCTTTATACCGACCGCAGATTATTATAATATGGGTTTTCTGGGATAATCCGGCTGCAACTTTCTGGTCAAACCGACGACCTTGAGGTGAGAGGAGAATGGAATGAGAGCCGTCTTGTTTAATCTTTTCTACTGCTTCAAATATCGGCTCCGGTTTAAGAATCATGCCGGCTCCGCCACCAAAAGGAGCGTCATCCACGGTGCGATAATTATCATGGGTGAAGTCTCTTAAGTTTATGGTTTCGATTCCGGCGATTTTTTTTTCGTGAGCGATTCTTAAAACACCACAGGCTAATGGTCCTGAAAAGAATTCAGGGAAGATTGTGATGATTTGAAAAAGCATCGAGGGACGGCAAGCAATCGAATCTTATTCGAGAATTTCGAGTTGTGCTCTTTTACCTTGTTTCATCGCTGCTGCGGTGATAATCGAGCGGATCGCCTTAGCAGTTCGTCCCTCTTTACCAATGACCTTTCCCAGGTCGCCTTCGCCAACTCTTAATTCATAAATCAATGTTTTTTCCCCGGCGATCTCTTTGATTTCGACCTTATCGGGATTGTCAACGAGGGATTTCGAAATGTATTCTATCAGTTCTTTCAAGGTCTCCATGTTCTCCTCCTTCTGAGGTTATTCGTTTTTGCCGCCTGCGGCGGATTCGGTTTCCGTGATTTCAGTCTTGATTGCTTCGGACGAAACCGAAATTAGGTATCTTTTCCAGAGCCGTCTAGCCGTATTCGAAGGCTGCGCGCCTTTGGACAGCCAGTAGTCGACTCGTTCCTTGTTTACGATGAGTTTTTTATCTCTCGGATTGTAGTGTCCAACCGACTCGATGTATTTGCCGTCCCTCGAGCGTCGTGAATCAATCACCACTATCCGGTAAAACGGTTGCTTCCGTTTGCCCATCCTTTTTAATCTTATTTTTACCATATTTATATTTAAACAATAGATTAACAAGATTTAGTGATTTGTCAACCATAAAATGGCATGATTATTAGATTAAACCACCTTTGACTTTTGCCATTTTCTAAGTAATAATAGCTACTAAATGACAATTCTGGTGACCGGTGCCAAAGGGATGTTAGGAACTGACCTTTGCCGCATCTTGAGAGAAAATAATGTCGAGGTCATCGAATGGGACCTGCCCGGTAATGATATCACCGATGTCACAAGGACGGTTAACCAAATCAAGCGGCTGAGACCAGACCGAATAATTAATTTAGCCGCTTATACCGATGTCGACGGTTGCGAAGTGGCGAAATCGAGGGCGTATGCGGTTAATGTTCAAGGCACCTGGGCAGTGGTTCTGGGTGCCCAAAAAATTAAGGCGCCGCTTTTACAGATAAGTACTGACTATGTATTCGATGGTGCCAAAGATGTCCCTTATCTGGAAGACGATGAATCCAACCCGATTAATTACTATGGCTTGACCAAAGCGCAAAGCGAAGCGATTGTCCGAACTAAATTGAAGGAATTTTTTATCGTGCGAACTTCCTGGCTCTTTGGCAAAGCCGGTAAAAATTTCGTTTCATCCATCTTAAATGCGGCTAAAGAAAAAGATACTTTAGAGGTAGTGAACGACCAAATCGGTTCACCCACCTATACGGTAGATTTAGCCCAGGCGATTCACAAGCTAATCCAGACCGATTTCTTTGGTATTTATCATGTCACCAATTCGGGAATTTGCTCCTGGTTCGAGTTTGCCGGTGAAATCATAAAGCTAACAGGATTAAAAAATAAAATTATCCCGATAACTTCTAACCAGCTCGAACGAGCGGCGAAACGACCAAAATTTTCGACTTTAAATAATCACCGCTACATTAAAACCTTTGGTCAATTTCTCCGTCCCTGGCGCAAAGCCTTAGCCCAATACCTTAAGTCCTGAGTTGCGTTTTTCGCTTGACGAATCATTAGGTGTGTTTTATAATTAGTTGTTTTAGATTTTAAGGAGGTACGTTTTATGAGATTCACTGCAATCGGTCTGGTTGGGGCGATACTTTTCAGCATCGCCTATCCAGGCGGAGAGAACCCCGGGGCAGTCTTTTTAATGATTTGGCCCGGGGCAAGACCAACCGCTTTAGGTGGTGCGTTTACCGCAGTTGCCGATGATGCCACTACAACCTATTATAATGTCGGAGGTCTTGGCTTTATGAGCGGCACTGAGGTGACGCTGCAGCATGCCAACTGGTTACCAGGACTGGCACCAGAGGATGTGGATATGTATTACGAGTTCTTAGGCGCAACTCGTTCTCTAAAAGATCGAGGAACCGTGGGATTAAATATCATCTATCTCACAACCGGTAAAACCGATGTGATAAATGAACAAGGTCAATACTTAGGCGAGTATACTACCTTTGATATTTCGCCGAGTATTAGTTACGGCTACAAACTTGCCCCCCAAGTCAGCGCTGGTGTATCGTTTAAGTTCATATACTCTTTTCTGGTGCCGGATTGGGTGTTTAAAGCAATGCCGGAACTGGGTATTGAAGCTGGTGGCACCGGGACGACTTGGGCGTTTGATTTTGGCGTACTATACAAGCCGTTTCGTATGCTGACAATTGGTGCAGCTTTGCAGAACCTTGGTCCGAATATCGCTTATACCACTTCCGGCGCCTCTGACCCGTTACCTCGGATGCTGAGATTAGGAATCAGATACGAACCGATACGAAGCAATCTTTTCCGATTATCCCTGATACCAGAGATTACTAAAGTCCTGGTTGGTATGTTCTATGACCCACAGGATAAGAAAACCTTTGGCGAGGAATTATCCTATGAATATGAGGAAGCCTGGAAAAGCTTTGGCATCGAACTTACCTACTACAATTTTCTGACCGCTCGAGTCGGCTATTTTGAAGACCTCACTGGTGCCCGCGGTGGCGTAAGAGTAATAAAGAACGACCGAGAAGACTATCTTTCACTTCCCGAATTTCTTTTTACCAAACATGGCAGCAAATTCGATAAAATCGGAATAACCTTTGGCGGTGGTATAGAATTTAAAAAATTCGCTTTCGACATCAGCCTGGACCATCTCATCTATGACTTCCCGACTCAGAATTACAAACTTTCCTTTTCCTACCAATTTTAATAAACCGATAACATGAAAATTAAAATCTGGAAACTGGAGGTTTATGACCGAAATAAAAGTTTTACAGAAAGTCCTTGCCTCAAATGATGCTTTAGCCCAATCCCATCGAAAAATCTTTGACCAAAATAATGTAACGGCAATAAATATAATGTCGGCACCTGGTTCAGGTAAGACGAGTCTTTTAGAAAAGACAATTGAAAAAATTAAAAACAATAAAAAAATATTTGTCATCGAGGGTGATATTAAAGGAAATTTAGACGCCATGCGATTATTAAAAAAAGGGGCTGACTGTATTCAAATCAATACCCAGGGTCAATGCCATCTCGATGGCTTTATGCTTTCCCAGGCATTACCCAAGATCGATTTGAGTAAAGTAGAATTACTCTTTATCGAAAATGTCGGCAATTTAGTCTGTCCGGCTGAATTCGACTTAGGAACTCATTATAACGTGATGATGCTTTCCACGCCGGAAGGTTCGGACAAACCAGTAAAATACCCGCTGATGTTTTCTAAAGCAGATTTATTGCTGGTGAATAAAATTGATTTGCTGCCCTATGTTCAATTCGATTTTGACAATCTGGAAAAGTCTTTAAAAAAATTGAAGCCAAAATTGAAGTTGATTAAAATTTCTTGTAAAACTGGCGAAGGCATCGAGGAATGGGTCGATTGGGTATTGGGCGAAATTGGTAAACGTAGGAACAGGCGTTAACCGATGGATTTGAAATTCGTTCGAGAAAATCCAGAATTGGTCGCCAAAATCATCCGGCGCCGTAATGAATCGGTTGATTTGAAAAAGTTACTGGCACTGGATAACGAACGACGCCGGTTGATAAAAGAACGGGATGATGCGCAGCATGACCACAATCAGATTTCTAACCTAATTGCCGAAAAACGAAAGGCAAAAGAAAATACCGAACAGGAACAGACCGAGGCAAAAGCGCTCTCCACCAAAACCAAGAAAATGGATGACGAGCTTGCCGTTATCGAAAAAGAGATTGAAAATTTAATTCAATATATTCCAAATGTTATCCATCAATCAGTCGGCAACCAAGACCAAATCATTGCCCAATGGGGTGAAATTGCTAAATTCGATTTTCCGCCAATTGCCCACTGGGATTTAGCTCAAACGTTAGGAATTGTTGATTTTAAAGCGGCAGCAAAACTGGCTGGTTCGCGGTTTGTTCTTTTCAAGGGAAAAGGTGCACTTTTAGAACGTGCCCTGATAAATTTCTGCCTGGATTATCATAGAAAAAATCACGGCTACGAGGAAATCAGCCCGCCCTCCTTAAATCTTGAAACCTGTTTTTATAATACTGGTGCCTTACCCAAGTTAGCCGATGAGATGTATCGGTTTAAAGAAGACCCGTTCTATTTGATACCGACCGCCGAAGTTCCTTTGGTTAATATTCATCGCGACGAGGTTTTAAAGGAA
>JAOUPE010000382.1 GCA_029880025.1 Caldifarciminota bacterium | reverse complement strand
AAGAATGCGTCGAATCAATGGATAAAGAAAAATATGACAGTAGTCGGGCTTCGAACTGTAATGGAGTTACGCGGCAGCTCCTGCATTCCTTTGGAACAAATGCCGCCCCCCAGAAAAGCGATTATGAGTTCACGTTCGTTCGGTAAACCGGTCAAAACCCTGACTGAATTGAAAGAAGCGGTTGCTGCCTATGTCACTATCGCTGCGGAAAAATTACGTGAGCAAGACACGGTCGCCTCAGTTATCCATGTGTTTCTAACCACAAACTTCTTCAAAGAAGAACCCCGATATTCTAATTTTGCTGCTTCTCTTCTGCCAGTTCCCACTGCTGCTACTTCTGAACTAATTAGTCATGCCCATAAAAATTTAGAAAAGGTATTCAAGAAAGGCTATTTGTACAAAAGAGCCGGTGTGATGCTTACCGGCATCGGACCGGCGAATCAAATCCAGTCTAATCTATTCAATCGAAAATATTACGATAACTGTAGAAAGCCGTTACTGGCAATGATTGACGAACTCAATACTAAATTAGGCAACAAGACTATTCAATATGCGGCTGAGGGAATTGAAAAAAATTGGCGAATGCGTCAGGCAAAAAAAACACCCCGCTTCACGACCCAATGGACCGAACTTCCCTTAGTTAAGGCATAAATTTTACCGCTTGCTCGATTGATATAATAGGCGGTCGGTTAACTTTGGTCCGAAAGGGTTAACGGAAGAGTGAATACTTCAAGACAAAGCCAAGAAAGACGATTGAGACCATTGACATTAACTTAATTAAGATATTCAGCGAAGGACCGGCAGCATCTTTGAATGGGTCGCCAACCGTATCGCCGACTACTGCTGCCTTATGAGCCGGTGAACCTTTACCGCCAAGATTCCCTTTTTCAATATATTTCTTGGCATTATCCCAGGCACCACCCGAATTTGCCATCATAATCGCCACCGCAAATCCTGCGCTTAATGCCCCAACCAGGAGTCCAACTACTCCTTCGACGCCAAGCAATAATCCAATCAGGACTGGCACCAAAATTGCACTCAAGGATGGGATTATCATTTCCTTTTGGGCAGCCAATGTGCAAATTTTTACTGCCCGGGCATAGTCTGGTTTGGCAGTTCCCTCTAACAAGCCCGTAATCTCTTTAAATTGTCTTCGCACTTCAAATACAATTTTACTTGCTGTCCTGCCCACCGCTTTCATAATCAAGGCACCGATACCAAACGGCATCATCGCACCAACTAATAACCCGGCAATCAACCTCGGATTCATTAGGCTTACATCTAATTCTTTAACCGTATCAAAGAATCTGATACTGACGAGTCGAACTTCGTTTCGATAAGCAGCGATTAATGCCAGCGCGGTTAGGGCGGCTGAGCCAATCGCAAAACCCTTACCGGTCGCCGCCGTGGTATTGCCTAAGGCATCCAGGGCATCGGTCCGTTCCCTGACCAGTGGTTCCTGATTAGTCATCTGGGCGTTACCTCCGGCATTATCCGCAACCGGACCATAAGCGTCAGTCGCTAAGGTTATACCTAAAGTCGAAAGCATTCCTACCGCTGATATACCGATACCATAGAGTCCCATTGCAAAATTATTAAAACCACCGGAAAAATAAAAACTGATTACAATCGCGGCTGCGACCGTCAGCACCGAAGCAGTAGTCGATAACATTCCAACCGAAAGTCCTTCGATAATGACAGTGGCTGGCGAGGTGGTCGCTGAATTCGAGATGCTTCGGGTTGGCGCATAGTTATCCGAGGTGAAAAATTCAGTAAAGAATCCAATGATTACTCCAGCCAACAATCCTGAAAGTATCGCCCAATATACCGATGAATTTGCCCCAAGCATAAACCGGCAGGCGAAGTAACTCAGAATTGCAACAATTATTGCGGTTCCATAAACCCCGAAACGCAGGGCACGCAAAAGCACCTTTTGCTCGGCTTTTTCACTGGCACGGACCAGGAAGCTGCCAAGAATCGAAGCGACCACTCCGATTCCAGCGATGACCATTGGTAACAGAAGACCATTCACACCAAGCCCAGCCGCAACCGAAAGAGCCATCGTGGCAACGATTGAGCCAACATAAGATTCATAGAGGTCGGCTCCCATACCGGCAATATCGCCGACATTATCTCCGACATTGTCGGCAATTACCCCTGGATTTCTCGGGTCATCTTCTGGAATTCCTGCCTCAACCTTGCCTACCAAATCAGCTCCAACATCAGCCGCCTTTGTGTATATCCCGCCTCCAACCCGGGCAAACAGTGCCTGAGAACTGGCACCAATGCCAAATGCAAGCATGGTTGAGGTTATTG
>JAOUPE010000381.1 GCA_029880025.1 Caldifarciminota bacterium | reverse complement strand
GGGTGATAGACGTCGATTTAGCCTCAATTCTTCTTCACAGAAGTATTTTCTGGCATCCAGCGTCGTATAATCAAGAAAACCGAAAAAGACCGGTTTCTTAACCTTATAAACGAATTTGCCGGTAAGGAATACCCAGGAGGTATGAGTCTGAATCAATCTCACGTTTTTCACATTTTTGCCATAGGTCCTGGGATTCAACAACGCCTTAAGCACTGAATGTCTCATAGCGGTTAAAATTTAACTCGGGTTTATTATGATTATAGTTTCTCCTCTTTTGGAATGACCACGATTCCTGATTCAGTGGTGAAGAATCTTTTCCTATCTTCTTCAAGATTATATCCGATTTCCATATTTTCCGGAATCTTAACCCACTTATCAATGATTGCTCGACGAATCTTAGCATATCTGTTTACTTCTACTCCTTCCATCAAGATTGATTCTGAAACATCGGTATAAGAGTGAATATGAACCTGATGAGAAAGGATTGAGCGATAAACCCTACCGCCGCTAATAATTGTTCCCGGTGCAACGACCGACTGGAGTACTAATCCGACTCGACCTTGATTAAAGTCAGAAAAGACGGTTTTTGCCGGAGGGAACTGGGGTTGTAAGGTCCGGATTGGCCAGCGCTTATCATAAAAATTAAATATCGGGTCAACTTCAACCAGGTCTAAATTTGTCTTATAATATTCATCGATTGTCCCAACATCGCGCCAGTATTTTTCACGCCCCTTATTTTCATCTTCGAATGGATAACCATAAACCCGATAACCCTCGAACATTTTGGGTATAACGTCGCGACCAAAATCATGACCTGAATTATGGTCTTCGGCATCGACCATCAAAGAAGCAACTAACGCCTCGGTATTAAAAAGATAGACTCCCATTGAAATCAATGCCTTTGATGAATCGGTCGGCATCGGCTTCGGATTTTGCGGTTTCTCCTCAAACCCGATGATGCGCTGTTCCGAATTTACCTCTAAAACACCGAATTGGCTCGCCTGTTCAATCGGCACCTCATACAAGCCAATCGTCACCGAAGCGTCTTTCGATTTATGAAATCTCAGCATCTTACGGTAATCCATCTTATAGACATGGTCACCCGAAAGAATAAAAACATATCCTGGATTGGTCGCTTTAAGGGAATAGAGATTATGGTATACTGAATCAGCCGTTCCTAAATACCAATCGTCTTTCATTCGAAATTGTGGTGGCATCGGGTGTAAGAATTCGCCTGATTCGATATTAAAGATACTATTCCAGCCCAGGGTAATGTGTCGGTCCAGGGCAAAAGATTTGTATTGGGTCAAAACAAAGATTCGTTTCAATTCAGAATTGACACAATTAGAAAGCGTGAAATCAATAATCCGATAGATGCCGCCAAACGGTACCGCCGGCTTGGCTCGGTCTTTGGTCAAAGGATAAAGCCTTTCTCCCTGTCCTCCAGCCAGGATAAAGGCGATAGAGTTCTTCACCTTCTCATACTATTAAAAAAAGTTGGGCGGTCAAGCCTGAATTGAAACAAAACCCATTTATCCCAATACCTTATCACTATTGACGCAAGCCCAGTATTAAGTATATTACATCCAGACATGATTAATTTTGCGTTTCACCTGATCAGCCTTCGGTTAATTAAAAATCTTTTAACGTTTCAGGTCATACCGGGTTTACCGGTAAAATGGTTACGTTCTAATCCCAAAAACCGACTCTTGATTTTTGCCGAGATTAATGTAACCTTATGATAAACGAGAAAATTATTGTCAAAAATGAAGTGGGATTACATGCCCGGCCGGCTTCTGAATTTGTGCGGATTGCCGAACGGTATTCGGCAAAGGTGCGATTATGTAAAGGCGGCATTTGGGTAAATGGCAAGAGCATCTTAGCCATATTGACCTTAGCTGCGGAGAAAGGGAGTGAAGTGATATTAGAAGTGAAAGGAAAGGACGAGACGGTTGCCTTCCGAGCGTTAAAAGCGGTCCTGGAAGGTTCTTAAATGCGTAAAAAAGAAAAAATTTTGCGAGGAATCCCGGTTTCATCCGGTTATATAATTGGCAGAACATTCATCTACGAAAATTTCTTTGCCAAGCTAAGTGCCCACCCGATTAAAGAACAAGAAATCAGCCAAGAAATCACTCGTTTCGAAGCAGCCATCGATGAAACCGAACAGGAACTTAAAGAATTGTACGAACAGGTTAAACGGGAAATGGGTCGAGATTTGGCTGAGTTCATCTCGGTTCAAATATCGTTACTTAAAGACCAGGACACATTGCAAAAAACCAAAGATTTTATCAAAGAAAATAAGTCAAATGCCGAATTCG
>JAOUPE010000380.1 GCA_029880025.1 Caldifarciminota bacterium | reverse complement strand
CGTATTCTTCAAAATAGACGGTTGGATTACTTGAGCCATGCGGCGCTAATCCGTTTTGCCCAATATCAATCAGCCCGACGTTGTTAAATATATTATCCGAGGTTGGCACCAGGTAACGAAGTCTTAACCGGTCATAATGGAAATCCGGCAATAATGAATTAAGGATTGGGAAATCGGTAATTATCGCACCACCGCTTTCAATATATTCAAAGAGTGCTGACTTCTCCTTGCCGACCGGTGAGCGAGATAGAATAACGACCCCATAACGCTCTAAATTAGACAGGGTTGTGAGCGAATCATAATTTATCCGTTCTTGATTTAAAACTTGCTCCCAGCCTGGTGTGGGTTTAGCTAATCCAATTCTTTTAATCATCTCCGAATTAATCCAATCTCCTCTTTTTTAATGCCGCCGGCTGCCAATACCAACAATCCATAAACGAGTATACCAATCAGGATTAGAAAGACAACAGGAATCGGTCTTAGCAAGTAGAGAACAATCCCCATCAGTAAAGAGCTGAATAATGGAATCATTAGATATTTGAATGGATTGGTCTTTACGATACGGGAAAATTCAGAATACATAAGAATCACCATTATTGCTTCTGAACCCAGCGTAGCGATTGCGGCACCGATTGCACCGAAACGATAAGACAGAATGATGACCGAACCGATAGTGCAAATGGTGCCGATGCCGATATTGCGAGCAAACAGTTTTTCCCGCCCGGCACCAATTAAACCAAAACCATAAAGACTGTTCATAATCGTTAGCAGGAAAAACCAGATGATAATTTGAAAGATAACTGTGCAGTTGCTATATTGCAGCCCAAAGATTTTTATAATCAATCCCTTTGCCAGAACCATTCCACCGATGCAAATTGGCAGCGCTATTGTCAATATTAACTTGGTCAAGGTCTCAATCAATTCTTTAATTCGTTCTGACTTTGCTGCAAAATAACGTGAAATAACCGGCAGGAAAGTTGTATAAAATACCCGGTCAATTAACAAGATAAAAGTTACCAGACGAAATGCGGCATTATACAAACCAAGGTCGGTGTCAGTAGCTAAGAAAGAAAGGGCTACTATACCAAAGTTTGAATAGATTTGTGCCATAACCGATGCGATGCCCACCGGTAGGGCAACGATAAAGATTTTGCGAAAGGCTTTTAAGTTAAATTGTGGAACGGCTAAACCAAAACTACGCAGATATATCGAAAAAAGTAAAAGAACACCAAAAAATTGGCTGAAAAAGTATATAATCGGCACGGTCAAGAGCTGACCCGAACTCTTAATTATCAGGATGGTCAGCCCCAGATAAAAGGCACTGGATAAAACCCGGGCAATTCCGATATACTCCATTCTTTCAATTCCTTCAAACACCCATTCCAAAAGCAAGGATTGGGCGAACAATGAAATAGTATAAAACAGAAGCAGCTGTTTAACTAAAGTCGGTTTTGGTATCAGCCCAATGAAAATAAGGGTGAGTCCAAATGCGATTAGAGTGAGAACCAATCTTAAACCGAGAATATTGTTGACCAAACCCTTGATTTGGCTTCGGTCTTTTGCAATATCTCGGGTCCCAATGGTTAAGAGCCCGAAATTGGTGGACACGATGCCGTAAGTGAGTATTGCCTGAGCAAAACCAATCCTGCCAAAACTCTCAACCCCCAGGACGCGCGCCAAATAGGCGGTGGTGATAAAACCAAAAATCCGAGTGACTACATCACCAAAAAAGAGTGAGAGAGCATTTTTTACTGGCTTTTTCATGATTGGAGTTGTGCTTTCAATTGATTGATTTTCTCTGTCCACTGCCCCAACTTTTCTGATTTCAATTGTTTAATTTCAGTTTGCAATTTGGGCAGAATCGAAAATGCCTCTTGGATACCCAATTCAATCCCGGCTGCGGTATTTACCACATAGACCACGCCTTTTGGAAAATGGCTGCGCAGGATTTTTGTATCGGATAGAATCATCGGCTTTTCTAAGCTTAGCCCTTCGTAGGCACCGCATAAAATTGTATGAGGTCGTGTGGTCAGAACCATTATCAAGCTCATCTTCTTGAGCAATGCAACATAATCGGATTCGGCTAAAAAACCGGTAAAGGTCAGATTTTCTGGCAAATCGAGGGGAATTTTCTTGCCGAGATTTTGAAAATTGCCGGTTATATAAAATCTTACATCAGGGATAGATTTTGCCGCTTTTATCACTTCTGATAATGGTTCATCTGCTCCGAATCCGCTAATTACGGCAACGGTCCGGGCTAATGCGGCGGATGGTTCAGCCGAAAGACATGGAATACCGTCTTCCAAAATGAAATAGGGT
>JAOUPE010000379.1 GCA_029880025.1 Caldifarciminota bacterium | reverse complement strand
TCCAGAAACCAACCTCTTATAGGAATTTACGGTCGGACAGAGGATTGCGCACATCGGCTTAATATGTTTCATCTGACCGGCAATAAAATTATAAGCGAGTTTAGATAAATTATATTTATCATTTTTGTCGTAGAAAAGATTTCTTTCATTATTAACATCAAACAAACTCTGATGAACATGCATACCGCAGCCGGCAAAATTTTTTATTGGTTTCGGCATAAATGTTGCCTGCAAGCCGTGCCGCTGGGAAATTCTTTTTACACAATATTTTAAGGTCAGTAATTTATCGGCAATTTGTAAAGCCGGTCCATAATTGAAATCTACCTCGTACTGTCCATGACCGACTTCATGGTGCGATGTTTCGACATCGATGCCGAAATTCTTGAGGCAGGCGATTATCTCTCTTATGACCTTGTAACCCTCATGCGAGGTGAAGTCAAAATAGCTGCCAAAATCAATTGGCGATTTTTTGACCGCTTCGTCTTTCTTGAATAAATAAAATTCGGGTTCGGGTCCGACATTATAATGGAATCCTAATTTATTTACTTCGGCTATCATCTTTTTAAGAACGAACCTGGGGTCACCCTCAAACGGTTTTCCGTCCGGTCGGTATATATCGCAGATTATTCTTGCGGTTTTTCCGTTTTCGGTTAACCAGGGGATAATTGAATAAGTCGCTAAATCCGGTTTCAAGAATAAATCACTTTCCTGGATTCGGGCAAAGCCTTCGATTGAAGACCCATCAAACCAAATACCATTCGGTAAGGCTTTTTTCAATTCTTTAACCGGTATGATGACTTCCTTGATGACCCCGGGCAAATCGGTGAATTGCAAGCTGATAAGTTCTACTTTGTCTTTTTTAACTTGTTCCAAAAATTTCTGGTTTCTCATCGGTTCAAATTAACTAAAGGAAAATTTCTTTAGTTTATTTTTATTCTTCATCTCTGCCTGGCCAGTAGGGTTCTTGACCTTTGCCGTACAGCCAAGAAATGAATCCATTTTTGTTTCGGTTTAAAGCTTCAATAAAATTTTTGCCACAGGTCGCAAGATATTCCTGTTCAATCCATTTCATTACTTTCTCAACCGGGACAGCGTTATTAGTATATAACTTCTTTCCCTCATCCGGCGATATTCCAAGTGCTTTATGAACTGCTTTTCTCCATTCTTCACCTGTCTTAGGATAATCCATCGTATTATATTCGCATTGTAATGACTCTTCTACCACCAGTCAAGATAGAACGAAGCCAAACTCAAACTTATATCTGTGTTAATCGGTGGTTAAATCGGTACCCATTTGTGATTCAATGCTTCTCTAACTTCTTTCTGATGGCGGCACACACACTAGCATCGGTCTTCGATATTTTCATTTGTGATATCTTTTATTATAGTCTCTTTCATCTTTCTTCTTCTACATTATTGGTAACCATTTCGACTAACGGCTGGCGGATATGCGAAGTCCTGAGCATTAGCGAACCACAAACACTTGCTTGAAGGAAGTATTTTAAAGTCTAATCATATTCCTACTAATTTTGCTGAGTATTTTTTACTTATCTCGGCTAGATATTTAAGCAGCATGGGTTTCTTATCGAACGAACTTCGGTCGACAAGTTTTTCCAGTTTTTGCAAATTTTGTTGTATCTTTCTTTCGGTTTGAAGAATTTGTTTATTAAACCCCAAAAGAGAAAGGACATTTACGGTAAGTTGAATCACAGAATCAATCGTGCCGTAAAAAGTTAAGAGTGAGCCTAAACTGGTCAAAACTTTTAACCCTCTTTTTTGTAAATCTATCCGTCTCATTTGATAAACTTCGGTAACAACGGTATCGGTAAAAATCCGGTGCAGTTCATTTTCAAATTGGGCAAGTTCGTCAACGGTTAATATAAGTTGCTCGGTATCATTAATCTCTACCCTTTGTTTTGTCTTTTCCATTAGCTGATTATATTTCTCAACAAAACCACTATGCAGCACTGTCTTACGCAACTCTACGATATCCTTAAAGGTTAATAAATCCAGGATTTCTACCGGAAAGAACTTTTGTGTTTTATCCTTTATGATTCGGAGAAATATTCGGTAAAAGATCTCATAGTCAGATAGTTTGGTCTTTCTCTGAACCAAGTCGGCGATACTGAAGTCAACGAGATTCTCCTGTGGTAAGACACCTTCCGAATTAACCGCAAGCGCCCCGGATAGATAGTAAACAAAATCTGTGTAATCACATAATCGTGTCCAGAGAATTTTGTTTCCCGAATTTTTTGCTATGTTATATATTTCCCCCCTTGATGGGGATTCCAACTCACGTATCTGAGAAGTTACACCCTCAATG
>JAOUPE010000378.1 GCA_029880025.1 Caldifarciminota bacterium | reverse complement strand
TTGCTTTGGGCGAGTATCGAAATCGGCAAGGTGAATGTAAGAAATTGGCAGTCGTTATTAATTTCATTAATTGCCTTTATCGCGCTCCTCTTTAAAATCGATGTGTTATTGACCGTTATCATTTGCGGCATCTTGGGCATCATTTTCTATACCAGACAGAAAAAGATTCGAGTCCTATCTATTCTTCTCTGGGTTGGTTTATTATTGAGTCAAATTTTCAATAGCTCTTTTGCTGCACCGCTTAAATCTAACCAACCGAAATTTGTATCGGCGGTTGCTAAGGCTTTTGAACTCTTTGGCGTTTTCTTCAAGATTGGAACAATAATCTTTGGCGGCGGTTATGCGGCAATACCATTCATTAAAAACGAAGTTGTCGATTTAAGAAATTGGTTGACCGCTAAGGAATTTATTGATGGGGTTGCTTTAGGTCAGGTTACACCTGGTCCGGTTGCGATTACTGCAACTTTTGTCGGTTATAAGGTTTTAGGGATTTTTGGTGCAATAATCTCGACGGTTGCAATCTTTTTACCTTCCTTTCTTCTTTTACTGGTTTTAATACATATTTACAATCGGATAAAGAATCAGCCTTTGGTTCAGGGTTTTATTACCGGTGTAAAACCAGCGATTGTCGGAATGCTTTTTGCCGCAACCGTTTTTATTGGCAGGAATAGCATTATCGATTACCGAACCGCAATTCTGGCGGTTCTAAGTTTTATTCTTCTCTACCGATTCAAGGTTGACCCAATCTGGTTAATTCTGGGCGGTGGCTTTTTCGGCTGGATGGTGAATAGCGTATTACGGTTGCAATGAAACTTCCGAAATAGATGAGAATAGCAATAACTGATTTCTTTACAAAGGCATAGCTTACTAAAAGTATAAAATCTGAGTCTAATTAAATCTCTGATACTCTTGACAAAGCCCATAAGAACTTTAGAATAAAGTAAGCTTTAAAAATGAGAAAATACCTGTTATTACTTCTTCCAATTATTCTTTCTGCACAAGTTATAGATACAATAATTCGTTTCTCTGACCTACCTTCTGAATTGCTCTATATTCCGCAGGGAAATGAACTCTACGTAAACTTCGGTAGAAGTAACTACCTTTTGGTTTTAGACTGTTCTACTTATCAGACAAAAAAAATTATTCCGATACCCTCAACTTATCCAAGTGCTGCATTCGGATTATGGAATTGGCGCAGAGATAAGATATATTACTCATTCAATCCTGACCCTGATAGTATTGCAGTGATTGATAATCAACCTGATTCGATCATAAAGTGGATTGACTGGGATGGTGAGCCACCAAGTTATAATTCAATAAATGACCGGGTTTATTCAACTAATATGGAATCTTTAGCAGTAATAAATTGTGAGATGGATTCAATAATTAAAATCATTCCGCCGCCGCCTCAGGTCGGTTATCTGGCTAATTTTGTATTATGGGATTCTATCGGAAATAAAGTCTATTGCGGAAGTGATTGGGGTGATGAGGTTACGGTCATAGATTGTACAAATGATTCAGTTATCGGGGTAATAAGCACGAACTTAGGAAGCCCTTGCGCTGCTGTCTACAATACCCAAAGGAGAAAATTATACGTTGGTGGTCAGTGGGGAAGTGGTTGCGCAGTGATTGATGCGATTGAAGACACTATGATTAAATATTTAGATATAGGATATGTCGAAGATATTCGACCGGTTTGGAATAGTCTTGAAGATAAGGTTTATTGGCCAAGTTCAGATAGTTTATACGTCATTGGCTGCCGAAATGATTCAATAATTAAGCGGTTACGGTATCTTACCGGTCCAATGTGTCTGGCAAGTTGGAGTAACCATTTATTTATTGCCAGCGATACTTGGATGGGTCAGTGGGTAGGAATTCTTAGAATTATGGATTGTCATACTGACTCATTTTTCTTGCAATTGAGAATCGGCAGTTATCCTGGAGAGATGACTTGTAATCCCCAAGACCGACGGATTTATATATTGACCTATGATGATTCATTGCTTTATGTAATAAGAGATGAGATACCAGGGATTGAAGAGATTGCTTCGCTATCGCTCGCAATGACATCAGGTATTGAAATCTATCCGAATCCAGCGAAGTCCGTGATTCGTGTCCGTGTTCCGTGGGCAAGCTTTATGCCTAACGCTTCACGCCCAACGCTTAAGATTTTCGATGTGTCGGGAAAGTTAATAAAGGAGATTGCTTCCCCAGCACCTTTATCGAAACGACAATTTCGTAACAATTACGCTACTTCAAGTAAAAAGGTGCTGGGTCGCAATGACGGAAAGATAGAAATATCTCTGAAAGGAATAAATCCAGGT
>JAOUPE010000376.1 GCA_029880025.1 Caldifarciminota bacterium | reverse complement strand
AAATAAGTGCTGGGTTTTTCTCTGTGTCTCGGAGGTAGCCGCAACCTTTAGGTTGCGATTTCCTTCTTTTCGCTCGAATCGAGCGGCTACCTCTCAGTCTCTGTGGCTATTCCAAATCCAGGGCTAAGAAACCCAGATAGTTTAATAGCTATTAATCAATCTTGTGTTAGTCTGTGGTTTAATTTTTCTCGATTGACAGAAATCGAATCGAAATTATAATAGGTTTATGGAATATCAACCAATTAGAGCGCCAAGAGGTAAAGAAATATCATGTAAAGGCTGGCATCAAGAAGCAGCCTTAAGAATGCTTCAAAACAATTTAGATGCAGAAGTTGGCGAAAAACCCGAAGAATTAGTAGTTTATGGTGGTTCAGGCAAAGCAGCAAGAAACTGGGAAAGCTATTTAGCGATTGTCGAATCACTTAAGAAATTAGAAAACGATGAGACCTTATTGGTCCAATCCGGCAAACCAGTTGGAATCTTTAAGACATTTCCTTATGCGCCAAGAGTATTAATCGCCAATTCTTTATTAGTTCCTGCCTGGGCAAATTGGGACTATTTCAGAAAATTAGAAGCTTTGGGATTAATTATGTACGGACAGATGACCGCTGGCTCCTGGATTTATATTGGCACGCAAGGAATCATTCAAGGGACTTATGAGACTTTTGCCGAATGTGCGCGCAAGCATTTTGACGGAACTTTAAAAGGTAAATGGGTTTTAACCGCTGGTATGGGCGGCATGTCTGGA
Source organism: Caldifarciminota bacterium (assembly GCA_029880025.1). GTDB lineage: Bacteria > Hydrothermota > Tepidihabitantia > Tepidihabitantales > JAOUPE01 > JAOUPE01. The sequence continues at coordinate 1,588 of JAOUPE010000376.1, read as the reverse complement.
GCTCAGCCATTATCGGTAACCATGAATGAAGGAGTGATTCTGGATGTTGAGATAGACCCAAAACGGATTGAGCGAAGGGTTAAACAAGGCTTTTGCGATATGATGGTGGATGATTTGGATAAAGCCCTGAAATTGGTTGACCAAGCGGTTAAACAAAAGATAGCGCGTTCAATCGGTTTAGTCGGTAATGCCTCGGATATTCATCCTGAACTGGTAAAACGAAATATTATTCCAGATGCTTTAACCGACCAGACATCAGCTCATGATGAATTAAATGGGTATGTCCCGGGTAAAATGTCTTTACAAGATGCTTTAACTCTCCGTGCCAAAGATCCTGAAACTTATATCAAACGCTCCTATGAATCAATGGCTCGTCAGATGGAAGCGATGCTTGAGATGCAAAAAAAGGGAACGATTGCTTTTGATTATGGTAATAATATTAGAGGTCAAGCTCAGAAAGCTGGAGTTAAGAATGCGTTTAATATCCCGGGTTTTGTCTTAGAATACATAAGACCTTTATTCTGCCAGGGCAGAGGACCTTTCCGCTGGGCTGCTTTATCTGGCGATAAAAATGATATTTACAAGACCGATGAATTGGTCTTAAAACTATTCCCGGAAAATGAATCTTTGAAGCGCTGGATTAAATTAGCCCGCGCCAAAATCCCGTTTCAGGGTCTGCCAGCCAGAATCTGCTGGTTGGGTTTTGGTGAAAGAGATAAATTTGGCTTGGCTTTGAATGATTTGGTCAACAAAGGTGAAATTACGGCACCGGTGGTGATTGGACGGGACCATTTAGATTCTGGCTCAGTCGCCTCACCTAATCGTGAGACCGAAAAGATGCGCGATGGTTCGGATGCGATTGCTGACTGGCCAATTCTCAATGCCTTGCTTAATGCGGTATCCGGTGCTTCCTGGGTTTCAGTTCATCACGGCGGCGGGGTTGGAATCGGTTACTCGATTCATGCCGGACAGGTCATTGTTGCTGACGGCACACCCGACATGGCGAAGCGGTTAGAACGGGTTTTGACCAATGACCCGGGTATTGGTATAGCTCGACATTATGATGCTGGTTATGAATTAGCCATCAACACCGCGAAAAAACATGGCATCAAGATTCCTATGTCGAAATAAAAAATCTTAATCATTTAAAACTTTCTAACCATTCTTAAATAAATTATTACATAGATTAATAACATCATTATTATCGTTTGAAATTCTTTTTTTGCATTACGAAACTCGTATTGCTGACTTTCATCGGATAAAGTTTTCTTGAAAAAATTTTTTGGGATAATTGCTCTGGTCGCTTTGCAGTATGACAAATATTTTTCACCAAACTTTTGTATCAAGAAATCATGTTCGGCTTTAATAATCATTGCATAGTAAACCCAAAAAAGAACGATAATTGCACCAATAAAATAAGAAGGTAAATTCATTCCCAAAAGAATACCCAGAGTTAAAAAGAAGTTGCCTAAATACAATGGATTTCGAATGAAACGATAAGGACCATTAGTAATTAATGATGTTACTCTCAATTCTTTACTTCTTGATTCTTTTCCAATATAACCAGAAGCCCAAAAACGAAGAATTA
>JAOUPE010000377.1 GCA_029880025.1 Caldifarciminota bacterium | reverse complement strand
GTCATTGCGAGCACCCGAAAGGTGCGTGGCAATCTCCGAACTTTCAACACATTATGAGATTGCTTCGTCGCTTCGCTCCTCGCAATGACACAAAAAGAAGGCTTTTGGCACAAGCTCATCAAGGGAGAGGAAAGAGAAAATAGTGTCATGAATACCATTGATCTAATAATTTTAATTGTGCTGGCAATAACTATTTATACTGAGGTGAAGCGCAGTTATTTGTTAAGTCTTTTCGATATCGTCCGAGTGGTTATTGCTTTGATATTAGGCGGGTTCGGTTATTGGTTTGGCGCAATCCTTTTTAATAATTTAGATATTGGCATATTCCTATTTCTTCTTTTTGCCTTTGGCAGTGTTCTTTTATTACCCAAACTTTTTAAGATTGTACCAAAGCAAGCAGAATCAATCTTTGGTCGAATCATCGGTGGTATGATTGGTTTTGTCCTTGGAACTTTCATTTGTCTCGGTGTTATTTTAATTGTGGCAACCGTGCCTTCGTTACGTGATGATGTTGATTCATCTACACTATCTCAACCAATCCTTTCGCTCATTCCGGCAATTCATTATGAGGCAGATGTATTGAATTTGAAAATGCCGAGTATGGGGACGACCGCACTGAAGTTTGATGAAGAAGGTAATCCGGTATTCAGTCAGACATTACTCAAACAAAGGGTAAATTTCAGAAGGCTCGAGCAATCTACTTGTATCGAATGTGGCGCTGAAGTAAATTTTGAAGGTTATAAAAGAAGAGGAGGTTTATTAGTTTCACCGCTTTTTGTTTGTCCCAATTGTGGCAGAAGATCCGATGGCTGTCAGACTTATGAGGGTTTTCATCGTATCTACGGACACTGTCCAATCGAAATTGCCGAGGATTCAAGACTGCTTGATTGTGGGGTTTGGTCAAACAACCGACCGGTTCTGCCCAAAGGCAAATGCCCGGTCTGTGGAAAATCAATCGATGAGAGTAAATTCAAGGTTCAAATCTTTGACTTTTAAAGCAAAGAAAATTTAACCACAGATATTACTCGAAGAGTCCATTGAGCGAAGCGAGATGTTACTCGAAGAGTCCATTGAGCGAAGCGAGATGAACACAGATTTTCACAAGAAAATAAAAATACTAAGAAACAAAAGAAATTTTTTCGTGTTTTCATTATTTGGTCTCGCCTATCGAATTCTTTTCCGTGCTTTCGTCGTTATCTTTTTTCTTGTGACAATCGTGTGAAATCTTGTGGTTATTTTTTGCTTTTAATTCATGGTTATTTTGCTAATATAATAAACTATGATTATAAAACATTTTGAAGCTATTAAAGCTGAACCGGTAACAACTGCCGGCGCAACCAAAACCAAAATCCGCTGGCTAATCACCAAAGCCGATGGTGCGACTGGTTATGCGATGCGGGTGTTTGAGATGGAACCTGGTGCAGTAATCCCCTCCCATACTCATGATTTTGAACAGCACGAAATCTTCGTCTTAGAAGGTTCAGCCAAAGTTACGAGTGGTGGCAAAGAATTTAGAGCCAAAAAAGGTGATGCTATTTTTGTTCCGGTTGGCGAAGCTCATTCTTATATTAACGACGGCAAAAAACCGTTTAAGTTTATCTGTGTGATACCGGTGAAATAAAAAATAACTTAGCTAAAGTAATACTTAATTAAAAAATTATTATTTATCCTTGGAGAAATGAGGGGACACTCCCATATTTTGCTATTCAAGAGTTATCGAGTAAGCTGCCCCGTAGATTGCCCCCTAAGCAGCCCCCGACTCTGCTCCCCAGGTTACTTAGGGGTCTACCCCCGTGTCTGCTCCCGAGGCTGGTTCCGAGGCTGCCCCTGAGTCTGTTCCCGAGGCTGTCTCCGAGTCTGCTCCGGAGTCTGTTCCCGAGTCTGCCTCCGAATCTGCTCCCGAGTCTACCTCCGAGGCTGCTTCCGAGTCTACCTCCGAGGCTACTCAGGGGGTCACCCCCTAGGCGGTACCCCCTCCCTAAGGAAAATTAAATATAAGATATTAAAAATCAAATAGATAGGAGAAATTTTGGGTCTATTTTAAGTGTATTGGCAATACACTTTCTTAGAAAGGTCTTATTTTATTTTGTTTTTTTTCTGTGTTTATCTGTGTCCATCTGTGGTTAAAATTCCCTCTGCTTCTCTGCTATCTCAGTGATTAACAGTCTTCTACTTTAATCTTGTGCCAATCTCGTGTTAATCTCGTGGTTTGTTCTTAATCGGTGGTTTCTTCCTTCTTTTCTGTGCCCTCTGTGGTTAATTTTTTTACGGTTTTATTCCGGTCTCGACCTCATAAATCTTTTTACGGACTTTAAGGATTTTGTCTGGATTTACCG
>JAOUPE010000375.1 GCA_029880025.1 Caldifarciminota bacterium | reverse complement strand
ACACATAGAAAATTTATGGTCAGGACTGGTTTGGAACGAAACTTATCAATCGCTCGTCCCCACAGCATTTGAAAGATAAGACTCATCGCCCCGGCAAAGATTGAATATAGCGCTATGGTTGAATAGGTTAGATTTAAGTTTTTCAATAGAAAAACCAGATAGAAAGGAGATGCGATACCAGAAGTCAGATACCAGAAGGTAATAAACCCGAGAAATTTTCGGAAATTTTTATCGGTTAAGGGTGATAAGACCATTTTCTTCAAAGCAACTGGTTTTGGTGTAATGGCAATCTCTGGTTGTTGACTTAAAAGGATTGCCGCTATGGTCGATGAAATAGCCGAGAGACCGAAAATCAGGGCGAAACCCTCTGACGTATGTTCTAATCCTTTAAAATAATCGAGCATTCGGGCACCGGTAAAAGAAATCACCATACCGACAAAACCGAGAATCGTATTACGGATTCCAAAGTAGCGTCCCCGAATCTCTTTCGGCACCAAATCACTCATCCAACCGATCCACATATTGTTAGCAATAGTCAAAAGACCATTAACCATACCGACCAAAAGCAAGAAATAACCCAAACCCATTTTATAATTTAACAGTAGAAAAATTACCGGTATGAAAAATAAGCCGCGCGCGAAACCGGAAGAAAGGACTACTGGTCTTTTTCGTCCCTTAAGCCGATTGACTAAAATTCCGGAAAGGAAACCAAAACTGGTTAATAAAGCTGGTATCGCTGCCAATAGACCAATCTGAAAAGCATTTGCCCCGAGGTATAAAGCGAACCCGGTTAAGAACATCCCGCCGGTCAGATTAATATGGATTTGGGCAAAACTACCCTCAATCACTGAAATCCTTAAACCATATTTAATCTTACTATCGTTAATTTCCATAAAAATCGTTGAGATATTAGACAAATAAAAATAAGAGTCAATGACAATATGAATAAAAAAAATCCAAACCTTCAAATCTAAAATTTTCTTCAGCAAAAGCCAGAAGAATAAATATTTCCACCCATCTTTTATAAATTGTCACAGCCTGATAAGATACGCAATATTATACAATTAAGCTGTTGACAGTATAAGCAATACCCTTTGTCACATGAACTGATTCAAAGACCTGCTCTCTTAAGGACTAAAAATTCAGGGACTTATACTAAATTAACCATCTTTTTTGATTGGCATATCAATTGCTTATATTAATATTCAGAGCCGCCCAAATTTTTGAATAAATAAGAACTGTAACTAAGGAAGGCGAAGCCTTAATTAAATTATGAATTCCTCACCTATACAAAAAGCTAAGGTAATCATTCCCAAATTTCTTAGTAAAATTGTATGATGTCGGTAGCAGAGCTATTTTCTACAAAAATAGATTTTTATTCAAAATTCTTTATAAGGACTTTGGGATTAAACAAACCGGGGAATGAGGATGATAGCTCTGCTACCGTATCTAAAGAACAATTTGGTTAAACTGAGGATAATGGATAATAAGAATCTAATATGGCTAAAGCTTGAAATCGTAAGTTGGAAATTTAAGCATTAGAGGTTACAATTATGCTCGTAGAATCTATATTAGCCAAATCGAGAACCAGGAAGAACTTTCTCCCCTATTCAATGCCTTGGATTTCGGATGAAGAAATAAACCAGGTGATTCCAGTTTTACGTTCCGGCACCCTTGCTTCTGGACCAAAGACTAAACTTTTTGAAAACAGCTTTATTCAATATATTGAAGTCCGTCATTCGATTGCAGTAAATTCCTGTATGTCGGCGCTTCATTTAGCACTAAGCGCGGCTGGGATTGGCAAGGATGATGAGGTCATTATTCCCACGATAAATTTTGCCCATACCGCCTATGTCATTATCCAATGTGGGGCTAAGCCGGTATTTGCCGATGTCGGTGATGACTTAAATATTAAAGTCTCAGAAATTCCAAGGCTGGTAACATCTAAAACCAAAGCCGTCATCCCATTTGATTTTGCCGGTCAGCCCGCGGCGCTAACCGAAATAGGCGCAATTGCTAAAAAATATAATCTGATGGTTATCGAAGATGCTGCCCATGCCCTTGGTTCTTTGTATCGAGGCAAAAAAGTAGGTGTAATCTCTTCGTTAACCGTTTTTAGCTTTTGTCCGGATAAAAATATAACGACCGGCGAAGGTGGAATGATCGTGACCAATAACGATGAATTGGCGGAACGGATTCGACTGTCTGAGCCAGTCCGTGGATGCGCCTCAGGCACCAACATGAACGATATTCAGGCTTCGATTGGACTCGGTCAGCTTTCTCGACTAGAACAATTCATTGTTCTCCGCCGGCATTATGCCGAACTTTATACCGATG
>JAOUPE010000374.1 GCA_029880025.1 Caldifarciminota bacterium | reverse complement strand
CAGAAGACCTACTACGAATCGATTTTTAATAACCATCCGGTTGCAACCATCACGGTTAATATTGAAAAGAAAATTGTAACGGCTAATAAAGCATTCTTAAGGTTTGTTGATTTTACCTTATCTGATGTAATTGGCAAAGATTTTGCCAGTTTAATCGTTCCGGATAAAGAACCAGAGTTCTTTGAAGTCATCGACCAGGACATAATGTCCAATAAAAACCGAACCGCTACCGCTAAACTAAAAGGTAAAAACGGGACCATAATTAATGTTAAAGTCAAGAGTTACCCGATTACGATTGATAATAAGGTTAATGGCAGTTTTATTGTTTATACTTTTCAAAACTTAGAAATCGATGCTGAGGATAATCAGGAAATAACAAATCATGAATAATCGCTTAAAGTTCAAAGTTCCTAAGGAAACCCTTACCCTGAAAGGGCAAAATTCAATGAGGAGACCAAAAGTCTTAGTCGTTGACGATGAAGAGGACTTTGCCGTCACGCTAAAGGATATCCTTGAAACCAAAGGTTATGAAGTGGCAATTGCCGGTGATGGCAAGAAGGCGCTACAAGTAATTAATAAAGATTCTTTCAATATTGGATTGGTTGATTTGAATCTACCTGATGTATCAGGATTAGATTTAATTCACAGTTTTAAATTATACTCACCAAATACCGAATTAATTGTAATAACCGGCAATCCTTCCTTACCAACTGCGGTTAAGGCATTGAACGCCGGTGCCTTTGGCTATATCGAGAAACCATATAATATTGATCGACTGTTCATCGTTTTAGAACGTGCGTTAGAGAGGCAAAGACTGATTGGTGTCTTACGTGAATCTGAAGTTCGTTACCGTCACCTCTTTGAAGAACTCGGCGCTGCCAGCTTGCTGTTAAATCTAAGAACTATGGGCATCTCGCAGCCCAACAAGGCATTTACCAAATTATTCGGTTACACCGAAACCGAATTGCCGTTGTTCAATTTTAAGGACTTCCTTATCACCGATGACCATCAAATTTTAGAGCAGACCTTAGAAAAACTCCAAGCCGAAGGCAGGGCATCCTTAGAAGTTAGACTCAAGCGTAAAGGCGGTCCGACCTTTTGGGCTGAAATTCATTTTACCTTAATCCAAGTGCCTGAGGCACAACCGTATCGTACCTCAGGTACCGACCCGATTGTGCTGGTCTTAATTATAGATTTGACCAAGCAAAAAGAGGATAAAGCCGATTTGCTCAAAACCAAAAGTTATTTAGAGGCAATCTTTGCCGGCATCGGTTCGGGCGTCGCAATCATCGATTCTAATTTTACGATTTTGGATGTGAATCCGGCATATTGTCGGTTTTATGGCTATAATCGGAAAGAAATCCTGGGCAAGAAATGTTATGAGGTTCAACATGGTAATAAATCCCCTTGTGCCAATTTGGGCGAAATCTGCCCGATTCAGAGTTGCCGTGCCCTGGGCACAACCAGCCAGGTCTATCATGAACACAAAACCTATAACGGAGGCATCCATTACTTAGAAATCACCCTGACCCCCTTAAAAGATAAAGCCGGCAACCTGACTTCCTTCATCAGTGTCCAGAATGACCTGACCGAAATCCGAGAAACCCATAATGAATTAGAAAAGAAAACCCAAGAACTCGAATTAATGAATAAGGAAATAACTGCCCAAAAAGCGCAACTGGTCGAGTCGGCCGAGCAATTAAAAAAAGCCAATGCTAAATTGGTTAAATTGTCTGATGCCAAGTCCGAATTTGTCTCGACCGTCTCGCATGAATTACGCACGCCCTTGACTGCGGTCATGGAAGGGTTGAGTCTGGTTGAAGACGGCACACTTGGTCCACTTAACTCAGAACAGCGGCGATTCCTGGTCTTAGTGAAAAATAATACAAAACGGCTTGCTGACTTGATTAATAACTTATTAGACCTTTCCAAAATTGAAGCCGGTAGATTCGATATTATTCCAGTCAAACTAAATTTAGAAAAGACGATTCAGGAACTAGTAAATAGCATCGGTCCATTAATCAAAGAGAAAGAATTGGACCTTAAATTGATGATACCAGCCGGCTTACCCTTAGTTTTGGCTGATGAACGAAGCGCTTTCCGGGTATTGATGAATCTGCTTTCCAATGCTTTAAAATTTACTCCAGCCAAAGGTACAATAACCATCGGCTTGAGGCAGTCCGCGGATATGCTTCAAGCATCGGTAGCTGATACTGGCAACGGAATACCCAAAGACCAGCAACACAAGCTGTTTAACAAATTTCAACGGATTGGTCGTGAGGGTCCTAGTTATCCGGTTGGAACCGGACTCGGTCTTGCCCTTTCTAAAGAGCTTATCGAAT
>JAOUPE010000045.1 GCA_029880025.1 Caldifarciminota bacterium | reverse complement strand
CCGGTCTTTTGGTTTGAACCTGTTCAGCGATAGCCGGCAGTTTTAGTGTTGCCTGTGTTTGCGATTGAGTTGTCGGGTATTCGGCAGCAAGAACTAAGCCGAAAGCAATTATTGATAGGGTTATAATGAATTTGGACAAAAGTCCTCCTTTCTAAAAAATCCACCCCGAATAATTATACGAGCTGGCTATTATCTGTCAAGAGGAAATTGGTTTTTTTGAGTAAAATAATTTTAGAAGGTTTATTCTATTGTTTGCTTAGATTGTAATTATGAATTGAGTCAAAGTTTGGATTGAACGGTTGTAAAATTCCTGTTTTCGGTATCGAGACTTGGAAGTCTCTCCGGCAATAGATTTATTAGGGCTGGGAACTGGAGGAGAGAGCCCAAAATTGGCATTCATTGGCTGGAAATTATTGTTAGGGGTGGTGATGTATTTGATTAGACCACCTAACATCGTTTCAGCTGGCGGTGTTATCGGTTCTTTGCCAGAAAGAATTCGGGCAGCATTGATTCCTGCCCAAAGACCAGTTCCGATTGATTCGACATAACCTTCAACTCCACATAACTGACCAGAAATAAAAAGAGTTTCTCGTTTAATTGTCTGTAAGGTTGGTTTAAGGATTTTTGGAGCATTAATATAAGTATTACGATGAACACTACCATATCTTAAAAATTCAGCATTCTCCAATCCAGGAATTAGGTGAAAGACTTTTTCTTGTTCCTTGTGTCTTAAGCGTGTTTGGAATCCAACTAAATTATACATCGTGCCTTCTTGATTTTCTTTGCGTAACTGAACTACAGCATAAGGAGTTTTATTGGTTCTTGGGTCTTTTAAACCAACTGGTTTCATTGGTCCATAAGCAAGAGTATCTTTTCCTCGTTTTGCAATTTCTTCGATTGGCAGGCAGCCTTCAAAGAATTGTCCATTCTCAAAATCTCTTAAAGGAAACAGTTCAGCATTAATTAACTCATTATAAAATTTTTCATATTCATCTTTAGTTAAAGGACAATTTAGATAATCATTATCATTGCGATATCTTGAGCCAAAAAACGTTCGTTCATAATTAATAGATTGGGCAGCAACGATTGGTGAGATAGCATCGTAGAAAAATAAATGTTCTTCGCCACAGAAACTTGCTAACTCTTTGCTGAGTGATTCTGAGGTTAAGGGACCAGTGGCTATAATGATGATACCGTTTTCTGGAATCCTGGATACTTCTTCGCGGATTATTTCGACATCAGACAATTTAGCGATTTCTTTGGTTACTTCTTTAGCAAAGAGTTCTCGATTTACGACTAATGCTTTGCCGCCAGGGATTTTTGTCTTTACAGCACAGCGCAGTAATAATGAATCTAATAAACGAAGTTCGGCTTTAAGCAGACCATGGGCATTGGTTGGCTCATCCGATTTTAGAGAATTAGAGCAGACTAATTCGGCTAAATATTCGGTCTTATGGGCAGGGGAGATATAATTAGGTTTTGCTTCAAATAGTTTTACTTTGACGCCTCTTTTAGCGCATTGATAAGCGGCTTCTGAACCGGCTAAACCAGCACCAATAATAATGATTTGGTTGTTAGACATTATACCCATTTTTTTAAATTTATCAAAATTGGTTCAATAGAACTAATTGTATCAAATTAAAAATTAAATATCAAATATCAAAAATACAAATAAAAAGCATTCAAACAATATTTAGATATTTTTAATATGTGTATTTAATTTTTAAGATTTAATTTTTGATTTTAGTATAATCCCATCACCCTTCTTCCAATTGGATATTCAACAAAATAGCCAAGATTAACGACAAATTTTTCTTTAGGTTGAATTTCACGAGTATAAGTGAATGTGCCCATATCCTTGTTTTCTTCATCAAACTTTGGTTCGATTTTTGTCACTTTGACTGTAATATCTTTTTGTTGTGAAACTGGAACCTGCTCAACCAGAGTGAATTTTACTGGTTTTGCGTGATAATTTTCAATTATAGTCTTGAACAGAAATTCAGTTCTTTGTCGCTTAGTGAAGGTTCCGACTTTAGAGGTGAAGGTTTTGACTAAATCGTGTTTTACTTTTACTCGTTCATCTACACCAAAACTGGCTTCGGTTGATTCTTCGGGTGCGATGTTTGATAATCTAGTCTTGCCAGTAAATTCAGAACCGACATAAGCATTAGCTTCACCCGCCAAAAAGATGTTCTCAGTCATATTAAGCATTTTACCTTTTAAGTAAGCAATTTTCTGAGTTCTTGGATAGATGTAATATTCAAATTCAGCAGGAAACGATGCAGAGTATAATGCAATCTTCTTTTCGGCTTCGCCACTTTTTAGAATAACTCTGCCGGGAATTACATATTGTAAAGAAATTCCGGTTTCGACTCTTGGCACTCCTAATTCGCCTTTTAGTGCTGTGACTGGTAATCGGGAAAAATCCTCTGCCATTATTGCTCTTTTTTCTACGGCGGCGGGTTTTGGAACCACTTCCTCTAAAGTAAGAGACCAAAGATATGGTTCGGGCGCTACTCCACCTTTAGCTGGTTGAGCAGTGGAAAGAAGAACCTTTACATTTTCCCAGTCTTCGCCAGTTCTTTGCATAATCTTGGCAAAATAGCCAATGCCAACTTTGCCTTCTGATGGATTAGCCCGTAACTCATAATAAGGATTCCACCGGACACTTCCAGGTATTATGTAACTCAATTCAATCATATAAGTACCAGATTCAGTCACTCCAATATCAACCAAAACCTCTTTGCGGTTTTCAGTCAAAGCCTTAACATCGTTTAGCTCTTTTTTCAATGCCTGTAGCGTGTCATTCAACTCTTTTTTATCATCTTCAATTTCCGTTGTTCTTTCTTTCGTCTTGGCTAATTCTTCTGCCATAAACTTCAAGCCTGAACGCCAGGATTCTGGAGCAACCTTGCCGGCTTGAAGTTCTTTAGCGATTAATTCAGGAGCACCAAGTTTTACTGAACTCAAGAAAGTTTCTTTTGACTTCAATACTTCTTTCTCGTTGTCCAAGTCTCTGATATCGGATTCGACATCTTTAATCTTCTCTTCCAGTTCTTTTACTCTTGGACTCGGTTTTTCAATGTAGCCTCGTTTAATTTGAACTTCACCAATCTTCAGACCCTCGGCTTTTATTCTGACCGTGTTATCATCGAGCATTCCAGGCAAATCTTTAAAATTGAGTTGGGTTGAGCCAGTTAAATTGACAGTCGCCTTTCGGACGACCAATGCTTGATTAGGATAGATAATGACCGAATCAATTTTTGATTCGACGGTTAATCCGCCTAACGCGGATAAAAGTACTAATAAAAGGGTTGTCATTTTACCTCCTTTATTTTAGTTCCAGTTATTGTGCCACCACCCAGGACAACTTCGCCTTCATAAAAGACAACCGCTTGTCCGGATGTTATTGCCCATTGTGGTTCGGCGAATTTCAAATGGACCTGATTGTTAAAAGGTCTAATTTCAGCTTCGGCTGCTTGATGAACCGAGCGTATCTTTGCTTTTGCCTTCATTGATTTTTCCAATCCATGTATTGCGATATAATTCAAATCATCGGCAATCAGTTCTGTTCCATAACCGTCCTTTTCTGTGCCAATGATAATCGCATTCCTGGCTCGGTCAATCGCAACCACATACAATCGTTCGGAATGAGGGATTCCAATGCGTTTACGCTGACCAATAGTATAATTTATAATCCCGTTATGTTTGCCAATCACTTCCCCTTGTTTATTCAAAATTGGTCCGGTCTTTTCCGCATCGGGGGTAAATTGCTTCAAAAATCTTGAATAATCATCATCTGGAATAAAACAGATTTCCTGACTTTCTGGCTTTTCGGCTACAACCAGCCCTAAATCCTTAGCAATCTTTCGCACCTCGGTCTTAGCCAGATTTCCTAACGGCATCAAGGTTCGGGCAAGCTGGTCTTGAGTCATTGCATACAAAAAATATGACTGGTCTTTTTTCGCATCAATCCCTTTTTTTAATAACCATCTGCCATTACTCTTCTCGATACGGGCATAATGACCGGTGGCTAAAAAATCCGCTCCAAATTCCGGTGCGCGATTTAAAAAGCTATCGAACTTGACAAAACGGTTGCAGCGAATACAAGGATTTGGTGTTCTACCGAGTTCATACTCTTTGATGAAATCCTGAATTACACTCTCTTTAAAAACTTTACGAAAATCCAAAGTATAATGAGGAATGCCAATTTTATGGGCAGCCCTTCTGGCATCAGAAATTGCTGGTTCACTACCACAGCAACTGTGCTTTTTCTCTTTCACCTGTATTGTGCGATGTTTAGTGCGCAAAACTTCTTCCCAGATGCGCAGCGTGATACCAATCACATCATAGCCCTGCTCTTTTAACCGTGCCGCCGCAACCGATGAATCAACACCACCTGACATTAATACCAGGACCCGTTTAGGCATAATTTAGCTTAACTGAAAGCAAATTTATGTCAATGGTATGAAACTTAGACTGAAGTTATTGTTCGATTTATGATTGCTTAGGGATTTGTATTCCCGGTTTAACCTTCTTCCCTGCTTTCGATTATAATGGCACTGGTTGGACAATCATCAGCCGCCTGTTGAACACTCTCTTCATGTTCCTCAGGAACCGCATCAGCTTTAACTGTTGCAATATCACCCTGCATCTCAAAAACTTCTGGACAGGTGCTGACACAAAGTTCGCAACCACTGCAAAGGTCATTATCAATCGATACTTTCATGCTTCCTCCTTATCGGCGACATTTTATAAAAAGCAGGTTGCCTGTCAATATTTTCTTGATAAATAGAGTAAAAATATGACAAAAAATACCCCCTCCCTGCATAAAAATACCAAAAACCGAGCTTTTCTCAATAAGTATTGCTAAATCAATATCTTAAAAAAATTCAACAACCCTTAAATTCCTTATTGACACATACTGTATATTGTGGTATAAATTGCCCAACTACTATATATAGTATATGAAATGTCCGAATTGTGGTAAAGAAGAAGACAGGGTATTAGATACCAGACCGGTTCTTGATGGTGATGCGGTAAGGCGTCGGCGCGAGTGCGTGGCGTGTGGACATCGATATACTACTTATGAATATGTCGAGCATGCACCTTTGATTGTGATAAAAAGAGATGGCAAGCGTGAGCCTTATAGTCGGGATAAACTCATTAGCGGCATTGCACTTGCCTGTCGCAAGCGTCCGATTACCCGTGACCAGATTGAGCATATGGTCGAAGCGATTGAAACCGAATTAGCCGACCAATATAAATTAGAAGTTGAAGCAAAAGAATTGGGGAAGATGGTTTTAGAGCGACTGGCAAAAATTGACCAGGTCGCTTATGTTCGATTCGCCTCGGTTTACCGGGCATTTGAGAATGTCGAACAATTCATTTCCGAAATACGAAACATCATTAACCAAAAGCGTGGGGTGGAAAGTAAAGTGACTGATTCAGCGAAGGGAGGATAGAGTGAATCCAGAATCGGTTAATCAGAAGTTGAACCAAGAAAAAACGCAACGCCCGGAATCAGCCGAGCGAGCGGCAAAGGCTCTATTTAATTATGTTGAAAAGCGGGACGGTAAGATTGAAGAGTTCCGCAAAGAAAAGATTTTAAATGCCATTTTCAAAGCTGCCCACAGTGTTGGTGGCGAAGACTATAAGCTGGCGGAAAATTTAGCAGACCAAGTTTGTCAATACCTTTATGAATTAAAAGGTGAACATATTCCTAAAGTCGAAGCGATTCAAGACGCGGTTGAGAAAATCTTAATCGAGAACGGGCATGCCAAAACCGCAAAGGCATTCATCCTTTATCGCAACCAACGTGCCCAGTTAAGAAAAAAACGCGCGCTGCAGAAAAAAGAACTCGAGTCTACCGAATACGCACTATTTGTCCGGACCTCGGACGATACGATACTGCATTGGGACCGGGAACGAATCGTCCGTGCTCTGATTCGGGAAACTAACCTGGCGCCAACCATAGCGGAAAAGATTGGCGCCGAGGTCGAAGATGTAATTCTTAATTCGAATGTGAAGTTCATCACGACCAATCTGATTCGAGAGGTGGTTAATACCAAATTAGTGGAACATGGATTAGAAGAACAGCGAAAACGCCATGCCCGACTCGGTGTGCCAGTGTATGACGTTGAACAGATACTATTCTTTCGGAATAAAGAGAATGCGAATACGCCGCACAATCCAGAAGCGACCAACATGACTTTAGCCGAATGGATAAACAAACAATTTGCCTTGAGTTCGGTCTTCTCACCGGTTGTCGGCGATGCTCATACCAAAGGCGATATTCATCTGCATGATTTAGGTTTTATCAATCGTCCTTATTGTTCGGGTCAATCTTTGGAATATGTGAAGAAATTTGGCTTGAGCTTACCCAGTGCTTTATCGATTGCCAAACCGGCAAAACATCCGGAGACGCTTCTGGCACATATGGTCAAATTCTCTGCGGCATTACAGGGTCATTTTGCCGGGGCGATTGGCTGGGATGCGGTCAATCTCTATTTCTCGCCATTCTTAGTCGGGATGTCGGATAAAGAATTACACCAGCTGGCACAGATGTTAGTCTTCGAATATTCACAGCAGAACGTAGCACGCGGCGGACAGGCAATCTTTTCGGATTTGAACCTGTATTGGGAGATTCCAAAACACTTTGAAGATGTTGAGGCGATTGGACCAGGTGGTGAATATACCGGTAAAAAATATTCGGAATATCTGTCCGAAGCACAGCGTTTTGTCTGGGCAATCTTCGATATCTACAAAGACGGTGATGCGAGTGGCAGACCCTTCTTCTTTCCAAAACCTTTGGTTCATATCACCGAACGATTTTTTAATACGCCGGGCTGGGAAGATTTTCTCAATCATATTTCGGATGTGGCAGCCGAAAAAGGTAATACTTATTTTGTGTTTGACCGGGGCGAGACGGCAAAAGTTTCCGAATGTTGCCGACTCTCATTCAAATTGGAAAAGTCAGATTTGGATGATGCTAAAACCCCCTGGAAGATGCGCTACTCGGCTTTACAGAACGTGACTTTGAATCTACCCCGTGCCGCTTATCTTTCCAATCAAAATGACGAAGCGCTGCTTAATCACCTTGACCGGTTTTTTGGCTTAGCGGTTAAAGCCCATATCGAAAAGAAAAATTTTTTAGAAAAACTCCTGGCGTTAAAAGAAGAAGGACCATTAGCCCTGCTGACCATGAATCGAGATGGTGAGCAATATCTTCGGATGCACCGCACCACTTTTCTTGTCGGTATGCTGGGATTGAACGAGATGGTTCAATACCATAAAGGAAAAGAGATGCATGAGGATGATGAAGCATTCAAATTCGGATTAAGAATCATCGGATTCTTACACCTGCTGGCAAAGAAATATTCTAATGAGTACGGTATGCGATTTGTTTTAGAACAAACGCCGGCAGAATCTACTGCCTATCGTTTGGCTAAACTCGATTTGAATTATTATCCGGACTGCGCCCAAAAAGTGGTCAAAGGTAATTTTGAGGATGGCTCGACCTATTACACCAATTCAACTTATCTTAATATTGGTTTACCGATTGACCCGATTGAACGGGTTTACAAGGAAGGCAAGTTTCATGATTTGATTGAAGCCGGTGCCTTGACCCATATCTGGCTGGCTGATGCAAGACCACCTAAAGAATCGATTGCCAATTTTGTGGTCAAGACCTTCCGGAATACTCATAATGCCCAGATTGCATTCTCGCCTGAATTCACTTCCTGCAATAGTTGTTTCAAGACCAGTCGGGGACTGAATGAACTCTGTCAGTATTGTGGTTCATCCGATGTTGATTATATCACCAGGGTCACCGGTTACTTCTCAAAAGTTTCGGGTTGGAACAAAGGCAAGAAAGCTGAACTCTTTGACCGGTATAAGAAAGGCAAAATCGAGATTAGTTAAAAATCAAAGCCAAAGTCAAAAACCCCCTCTTTTTAAAAAGAGGGGGGTTTAATTTTATCTGATTCATGTAAGAGTCTTATTAAGGTTAAATAAGGCTTTGTTTCTTATTAATAGCCCCATTATACCACTCCTGAACAGTGGGTGGATAAATACATTAATTGCTTGACAAATTCTGTGGGTTTATTAAGCTTTCAGTGATGCAGGGTTTTAATTTAGATTACATCCAAACTTTACAATCCAGGGTCCTAATATCTAAATTTTTATTTTTAGGCATTATGCTTTTATTCGTTGGTCTATCTGCTTCACCAGCTGAAATGAAAGAGATACCTTTTCATGTAAATGAGACGATTGAAAAAATAACCCTTTACCGCCAACCCGCAACTCGAAGTGTAAAAGGCGTGCCACGAAGTGCATCCCGAAATTCGAATCCTGCTACCCGAACCGGCGAATTTCTAATTGATACAAATATCGTTTATCTCCCCTCGTCAGTTAAAGAAGAAAATCCCGAAGTAGGTTTTGATGGCACAAACTATCTTGTTGTCTGGGAGGACTATACTTTGGATGAAGATTATGCTGATATCTGTGGTGCCCGGATAAGCCAGGATGGAACTCTGCTTGACACAAATATCATTTTCATAACTACTGCCGATGGTCAACAATATGCGCCTGACATAAGCTTTGATGGCACCAACTATTTAGTCGTTTGGTTGGACGCAGCAGTTGATATATACGGTGCCCGGGTGAGTCGAGATGGTGTTGTGCTTGACCCAAACGGTATTTTAATTTCTGATTACGCGAATACCGATGAGTGGGGACCTTCGGTTGCTTTTGATGGGACCAACTATCTTGTTGTCTGGGAGGATAGAACGCTCTACGGTGCCCGGGTGAATCAAGCCGGGGTAGTCCTTGACACAAACGGTATTCCAATCTGCACCACAAGGAATTGTTACCCTTCAGTTGCCTTTGGTCAAACTGATTATTTCGTTGTTTGGACCAACGACCGCAGCGATACTTGGGACATCTATGGTGCACGGGTGAGTCCGGACGGCATAGTTCTTGACACGAACAGTATCCCAATATCGGCTGCGGAGCGTAGCCAGTACGATCCTTCAGTAGCATTTGATGGGACAAACTTTCTTGTGGTCTGGGGTGATAAGCGCAATAATGATACTTCCTATGTCTATGGTGCCCGAGTTACTCAAGAAGGTGTTGTGCTTGACCCAAACGGTATCGCCATATCATCCACCTTAGGAAATTGGTGTTACCCTTCGGTC
>JAOUPE010000372.1 GCA_029880025.1 Caldifarciminota bacterium | reverse complement strand
AGTTTTTTTACATCTCGCCAGTCGGGCGCCAGGTAATTCCCAACTCGGACAAAATAATTGCGGAATTTTCCAGCAATATCCGGTTTTGTTTCGCCAAAAATTTCCTTGTGCCAGCTTAATAAAAGTTTATGAGATATTCTTTCTTTATTATCTAACATTGCTAAAAATACTCGATAATGAGCCTCAGTCTCTTTAATATCTTTTAGCGGCTTATTTGGCGAAATTTTATCTTGGATAATTTCTCTGGTTTCTTCCAGAGTGATAGTCGAACCTTCGATTGCATTGGTATTATAGGTAAAAGCGATAGCGATTTCTTCTCTTTCTTTGTCTTTTATCGTCGCCGGATATTTTCCCCATTCTTTTTGAAAGTCTTTCTTGATTTTTTCTAATTTTATGTATTGGTTCTTTTGTATTTCGCTTCGGAATTTATGTATGATGGATTCAATATCTTTAGGAATTGCCTTCCCCAGATATTTTTCTTTGGTTATTACCCCTCCCTTTTCTCGGAACGAATGTTGCAGGTAAAAATATTCTTTTTTACCTTTTTTTCTTTTGATTATTCTCATAAATCATTACCATTACAAATTAATTAAATATCGCATTTTTATTGTCATTGTAATGGTAAAACATTTTTTAAGCATATTTATTATAACTTTCTTAACCATCGGGTCAAGCCAAAAACAGATTTTGGCGGCACGGGATTTCCTATAGGCAGACAGAGTTGGAAGATGACTTTAAGAATTTGGAATATTGCCTCAATAACGAATAAAGCCAGGCAAGAGTTGGTTTATTACAGAATTCGCCAAACTCAATAAGCGAATTGGCATCCCAGCCATCTGGAATATGACGGTCTTTTGCTAACGCATCCATTGGCTGAAACCGCATCGCATAAGGATGAGCACCAAGACTAATCACCTGTTTAGCCCTTTCATAAGCATCTTTTGGCGTATCCTTAAAACCATAAAGACAATAGACAATCATCTTTTCCTTTGGTTTTATTCCATAATGTTTAAGTATTCTTAATGCATTTTTGAGTTCTGCTTCGTGTCTCAAACTATCAAAGGTAAAACGCCAAACCACCATTTGTAATTTTTTTAAGAAAAGTTCGACCTGCCAGGATTCTAAAAGCCGGGCATCCAAGCCATGTAAAAAATCAACAAAAGGAAGCGAGGATAGTTTTTCGCAAGCTTTTTCGATATGGCTTTTGGAACAGGCTAAAATGTTAGCATCGAGAATATAGGAAGCCGGTGTGAAATCAGGTATTTCACGTAGTTTACCCTCAACGATTGGCACCGAACAGAATTCACAATTTCGAATGCAGCCGCGTGAGGTATAAGCTGAGAGGTATCGGGCAGGTTCTAAATCAAATCGGTCATCAAGACCAAACACCGACTTAATCCCGGTTTCGGTAAAGATATAATCAGGCATTACTGAGGCAGCTGGTCCGCCAATTTCCACTTTCGTATGATTGATTGCTTTTTGCGCCTCTTTGACTAATATCGGCAGGTCCCAGGTGTAGATAGCACTCAGGAAAACCTTATCATAGCCAACAAATTCAGTATTTCCCGGCTTGCTCTTTGTGACCTGATGACCATTTCGTTTAAGCCAAGCCGTAATCTTTTCAGTGCCAAGGTTATAATCTTTGCTGCAATTGATAACCAATGATTTCATTGCGATAAATTATGCAGAGTTACAATATCGATATTTAATGAATCGCCGGCATAATCCTTGCATCGTCTAATTAAAAAATCTTTACGTGATTCTGGCAGCAGCTTCCTAACCATAAGCGAAATCATGATTCTTCCTTGTTCGTTTTGGACGATTTCGAATTTTTCAATTTCCTGATTTTTCTTGAACAACGATGCAAAGAAGGTCCGTCTTAAGAATTTACCATCCGGGGAAATGATTAAATCGCTCACTCTGCCTTGGGTAATTTCCATAAGCGGAAGATTTCGACCACAGTTGCATTGACCATTTTTGAGAAAACCCCGGTCGCCGGTTTGAAATCGAATAAACGGCATTGTATAGTTATCTAAATCAGTAATTACAATTTCTCTATTATTAATAAATTCGACTATATAAGAATCAGCAAAGATATGTAACCCGTTATGTTCTTTACATTCTTCGGCGATTGTTGGAAATTCGGTGGTTCCATATAGATTAAAAACTTTGCCATCAAACGTCTCTTCGATGAAAGACCTTGCTTTCGGTGTTAAAACCTCACCGGATGAAATTATTGTCTTTATATTGATACCAGTTATACCCCATTTCCGGATAAATGTTGCCAAGGCAATAAGCGATGAAGGGTAGCTATAAATTATTTTTGGTTTGTGTGCCTTTATTTTGGTGC
>JAOUPE010000373.1 GCA_029880025.1 Caldifarciminota bacterium | reverse complement strand
CTCGTTACATCCGATAATCGTTAAAGTTCCAATCACTAACTCCGAATACTTTCTGATTGAAAATCGCCAGACGATAATTAAAAAAGATACTTTACCAAGGGAAGTAGATACCTTAGGGGTTGATGTGGAAGATGGAGTCGTAATCGCAATCGATAATAATCTATACGATTTCTTTTTGCCCGGCTCTGGAGTTCTTGTCTGGCATATTGATGAGCAGATTATCAGCGAATTTGGTCCATACAATGCGATTAATATTGACCCCCAGCATAAAGGTGTTGATTTAGAAGAAGCCGATGGTATCCAGGATTTTGATGGTTGGTTTTATTTTGATAGTTATGAGATTTATGGCTCAAAATATGACCCATTCTTTATCGGAGGTTATTCGAATGAATTTGGACCGCAGACCAATCCAAATTCTAATAGTTATTATGGCAAGACTTTTAAAACGATAAGAGTTAATAGCGGCTTGGATTCGGTTATGCCGGTGAGTATGAAATTTGACCTTTTCCAAGCAGGTTTTCCTAAAGATTTAGGCGAAGGAACTGAATTCATTGCAGCGAAATATGCCGATTTGGACTTGGACGGAAATAATGAAGTGATTGTGCCAACTACCGATGGCGAAATCTATGCCTGGAAACATGACGGCAGTCCTTTTATCCAGGGTAGTGAAGGACTTTTCGCACCGAGTTACGCTACACTCTATTCGACCGTCGCGATTGGTGATGTTCTGGATGACGAAAAATTGGAAGTGGTTACCGCCGGAGCAGATGGAATTGTTAACGTGTTCGATGTGGCTGGTCAGCCGGTAATGTATTTCAACACTACCGACAAGATTCGAGCCGCACCGGTCCTGGCTGATTTGAATCAGGATGGCAAGAAAGATATCATCGTCGGTTCAATGGATATGCGGCTTTATGCCTGGAGCGGCGACGGGCAACCAATTACAGGATTTCCAATCCCTTTGGGTTCTGATATTCGAACCAGCGTTGCTATAACTGATGAGAATGACCCCAAAATTGTTGTGCTTGGTAGTGATAATCGTTTATTCCTAATAAATAAAATTAAAAATGATTCCTTTGCCATTGGATTGCAAAAAGACCTTTCAATCAGTCCGCTTTTGGCTTATTCACCACCAGTAATAGGAGATGTTGACCGCAATGGCATACCCGAGATTGTAGTTATCATCAATGCTGGCTATGACTATCGATTAATCGTGTTAGACTTATCAGGAAATATTAAATTTCAGAGTCGGGACATAATTCGAAATCCAGCCTATACGGCACCGGCGCTGGTTGATATTGACCGAGATGGATTTTTAGAAATTATCGTTGCGGCTAAGAATAATATCTATGCCTTTAACCATAATGGAACTTTGGTGACCAACTATCCCTTTGCTCAGGATTCGACTTATTCGGTCACCGAAGTGGTCGAGGGCTGGCTTATCACCTCGGATATTGATTTCGTTTATAACTCCTCAGTCGTGATTGGTGATGTGAATCGGGACGGAGTCGGGGAAATTGTTATTGGTTCACCCCAATATGGTATTTTGGGTCTAAATTCCCGAAATGGTAAGCTGACCGAATATTTCCCGCTTATGACCGCAACCCCGGTTAATTCAACGCCACTCCTTTTTGATTTAGACCGGGATGGTGATTTAGAAATTGCAGCCGGTGATGAGAATGGTCGATTCTATATCTGGGATATGCCGGGAGATACCTTTACCGTCTGGGGACAATATTTAGGAGATGTTTGTAATACTGGAAGATATCCGGATAATTTACTGCCGCCAGTAACTCCAGAGCCTGATACCCTTGCCAAAGACTTTTATATCTATCCCAATCCTGCCGAAAAATCGGCAACTGTCCGATATTGGCTCGGTAAAGCAAATAGCCAGGTCAAAATTAGAATTTTTGATATTGCCGGTGACCCAATTTCTGAAGAGTTTGGTGGTTATAATCATGCTCAGACTCACAATGAAGTCCAGCTTCAACTCAGTTCAATTCCAAGTGGAGTCTATCTGGTTCGCCTGGAAGTGATTAACAGCGATAAGAAGCAAGTACTTTTTTATAAATTAGCGATTACAAGATGAGAGAATTTCTTTCACGTAAAACTCTTTACACAATACGCTCTACCCTGCTGGCTTTTAGCGTTATGGGTTTAGCGTACAGTGCCCAGTTTCCGATCGAAGTCCCATTTGACCCGGTTCAGCGTCTGATGAAAAGAACCTTTACGAATTTCAAATTCCACATTCCAAATTCTAAATTCTATGTTACGGATAGTGTAATCCGAAACGATTTTTTACTCAATGACGACATTATTGGCGGTAGCAGTCAGGACGGCGTCGAAATTG
>JAOUPE010000371.1 GCA_029880025.1 Caldifarciminota bacterium | reverse complement strand
TAGAAAACCGACCGTATCGGTCTGATTGATAGCAAGCTGTTTGAAACGGGTCTGTGAATAAGTTGAGCCAATTCTAAAAATGACTGGAAAGTTTACTGCCCGGTTACTATAATTGCGAACCTGGGCATACGGGGTTATGACGGTTCCAGAATCGACCGTTCCTAACGGTGCAAAAATTTGAATGACCGCCACGTCTAATAAGGAACCGATGACCTTTACCGAATCGATTTTAAAATCATTGAAAGGATTATTATCACCGGCTAAAGCGGTGGTACATTTTACGATATGGGTGCCGTTGGGTGAAGCGGTCCAGGCTGGAAAACCAACGGTATCGATTTGACCGATAGCAAGTTGTTTTTGTCGGGTCTGCGAATAACTCGACCCGATTCGGAATGTTACTGGAAAGTCGGCTAGTGCATTACCAAGATTTTGGACTCGAGCTACCGGGATAATAACTGTACCCGAATCAACCGTGCCGGTTGGTGCAATGATTTGGGTGACCGCAACGTCATTGGCAATTACCGGTTGGACCGTAATATTAACTTTCTCTAAATGAGGCAAATAGGATGGTCGGAAATATTCAAGGGTTGCCCGGTACTGCAAATAGCGTCGTCCGGTTACAGCGGAAGGAAGGAAACTGCCGTTGGTTGCATTATAATAGCTGGTCCAGGTCGGGTCCGGGATTGGTGTATTACCGCTGCGTAAAGCGATATGCACTTCGGATTCGGGTGGTTCATAAGCTACCCAGGTGATGATGCCGGATTGGATAACCGAATCCGGACCGGCATCAAAGATTGAAGAATAATAAAAGGCAGAAAAAGTGCGGTCATAGATATTACCTGGTTCGCGCCAGACACCGTGATGGTCCCAATTGACCGGTAATCCGGTCTTATCCGTATAATTTGGTCCCCAGAGCACATAACTCGAATCCCGACGCAGCATATTATTAACAAAGATATCAAGGTTACCATCAAAATTGAAGTCGGCGACAAATCCACCCGAGGCATTAAATACCAAATCGCCAAGTTCTTCTTGCTCACCATCATTAAAATAAGGCGGCGAACCAGTATTATAATATACAACTGGTTTCCAGGTGCCGCCGTCATACCAATTGCCTCTCAAATAAACGATATCCAGCCAATCGTCATAATTCCAATCAACTGCGGCACTACCACCATAACATTTTCCCGGATTGATAATTGTTCGATTCGAGGTGGAAAATCCGGATGGTGAACCAAAGTAGATATAAGAAGCTTGAACCGCATCATAACCCTGATAAACCAAATCCAGCCATTCATCTCGGTTGAAATCACCGACTGTAATACCGTGTCCATTATTAATAAGATAAGGCAGCCAGACCAGTTCGCGTGGTTGCCGGTTTGGTCCCCAATAAATCACCGGATTAGTATCATGGGTCCAGAGCGAAACCGCAATATCACCCCAACCGTCTTTATCAAAATCGGCTATCTCAAGATTATGCCCGGCAGCAAATCGCACATTCACGTCGCTGCGATTATTTGACTGATAACCGGTAGCACTACCCCAGAAGATATAGACTCGACCCTGACTGCTGCCAATGATTACGTCCAGATAGGTATCGTGGTCTAAATCATAAACCGTTACCGCTTCACTGTTACCCTGATAAGTCAGCTCGGTCGTGTTAGAAGAAGAAGGACCATTGGGTGTTCCCCAATAAATTGTGGCATGACCGCTGTTCCAGCCCGAGTGAATCAATTCTGCCCAGCCGTCAAGGTTCAAATCTGCCAAATCAATATTGCCCGAAGCCGCAACCGGATAGAGCAGCACATTACTTGGCGAATAACCCAATTCATTTCCCTTATACAGTCTTAGATAAGGACCCGAATCATCGGCACAGCCCAAATCAAAGAAACCGTTATTATCGACATCGAATCGGGCAAAGAATTCGACACAGCCTGAATCCGGTTCTAATTGGGCGCGACGCGAGACATAAAGCGATGGGTCAATCTGACCATCAACAAAATCCTGCCATCTCGATTCATTCCAGAGTGTCTGGTCAGTTCCTTTATCTGGAAGGATAGTTTTGTTATCAACCGATTTTGCGGTTGACGCAAAAAAGGTTAATGATAGTAAAAAAATTGTTATTATACGCATGGTTCTCCCCTACTTTCTATTTCCCTACTTTTATAGTATAATTATATCGAAAAAAATCGTGATGTCAATACATCGCAACTGAAGCCAAAACTTTAATTTTGCTGCCCGGTTTGTTGATTCTTACTCGGTATTTTCTGTTATCTTGGCGTTTTATTTTCAATGGCTTCTGGATTCTCTCTGGCTACCTCAGTCGTCACAACATTTTTCTCAATAACTGTG
>JAOUPE010000369.1 GCA_029880025.1 Caldifarciminota bacterium | reverse complement strand
TCTTTTAGCCGATACCCTGCGTATGGAGGGTAAGATTGAAAGGGCAATTAAGTATGCCCAAATCGGGTTGGAATTTTCGAGACGGGCTAAAGATAAAAGAATCGAGACCGAGAGCCTGAATAATTTAGGATTAATCTTTTGGCATAAAGGTGAGTTTGACCAGGCAATCAAATATTTCGAAGAATGCCTTAAGTTGTCGGATGTCGCTAAAACAGAATTGGTGAAATCGCGAGCTTATATCAATCTCAGTTTATTATGCTGGGAAAAAGGCGATTTAAATTCGGCGATGGAATATCAGAAACGAGGTTTAGCAATCAAAGAGCGAATTGGCGATAGTTTTGGTATTGGGATTTCACAACTGAACCTTGGGCTGATTTATGGTGATATTGGGGACTGGGAAAAAGCGATTGAGTGCTATTATCGAGCCTTGGTTGAGATGGAAAAGCGGAAGGATTTGACTCATATTGCGCTTTGCTACAATAATCTGGGAGAAGTCTATCTGCGGCGCGGAAAGTCGGATAAATCAAAAGAACTTTTCGAGCAGGCGATAAGGAACGCTGACCTGGCACCTTCACCCTGGGTCAAAGCCGAGGCATTGGGTAACCTGGGAGAAAATTATTTTCGCCAGGGCGATATGTTACGGGCAATGGACTGCTTTAATCAGGATATCAAACTTTCGACCAAGATGGAGGATAAAGAAGAACTGGCAGAAACTTATCGCCGAATCGGTGAGTTACTGCTCATTTCAGGAGAAAAAGAAAAAGCAAAGAAATCATTGAATCAAGGTTTAGCGTTGGTCAGTTTGACCGGAGCGAAAAAAGAAGAAGGCAATATTTTTCGAGTGTTTGGGAATTTTTATTCTGAACTCGATAATGTCGCTGAAGCCAAAAACTCGTTTCAAAGAGGGTTAGAGATTCTTAAGGAGTTTGGTAACAATTATGAGCTGGGCAGGCTTTATCTTGATTATGGGGTAGTTCTTGCCAACCATGGGGATAAAGATATTGCAATCACATATTTAAATGAGGCAAAAAATATTTTCCAACGTTTAGGCGCAACTTTTGAATTGGAAGCAGCAGAATCTCAGTTTACTAAAATCGGAATCGAAAAAGACCGAACCCAAAAAATTTTAATGGAATTAAGTAGTTTAGCCAGCCAATCAAATTCAATTGCCGAATTCGGCAGAGAGGTTCTTAACTTAATCAAAAATACATTATTCATTGAAAAGGGTGCTTTTATTATTTACCGTGGCGGCACCTTTGTCACGGGCGAAATAAGCTCAGCAGAGCTTGAAGCGCTGTGCCGAAAACAAAAACTTCAAATCACGCCGCTTGTCGTTACCTGTCCAGTAACGGTTGCCGGAACGGTTATTGGTATGCTCTGTATAAAGTGGCAGGAAGTGGGAAGAGCGGTTACTGACCAAGGTTTTTTCGAAACGATTGGAAATATACTGGCTTTAGGGATTGAACGAGTGGTCAGTCAAAAAGAATTGAAAAGAGGTAAGGAAACAATTAGTCCTACTTATCCGATGATGGTTGGCGCGGAAACGACCTTGAAAGATATATTTTCCACAATCAAAAAGGCAGCACCAACTAAAGTCAGTGTTTTGGTAAATGGGGAAAGTGGTACAGGTAAAGAACTCATCGCTCGGACCATTCATAACTTAAGCAATCGAGCCGAAAAACCGTTTCTCCCGATTAATTGTGCGGCAATTCCTGAGACCCTTTTAGAGAGTGAACTATTTGGCATCGAAAAGGGCACGGCAACCGGAGTCTTGCAACGAAAAGGTAAGTTTGAACAGGCAGCCGGCGGCACCGTATTTTTAGATGAGATTGGTGATATGAGTCTAAATCTTCAGGCAAAGATTTTAAGATTGGTGCAGGAAAAAAAATTAGAAAGGGTCGGGGGAAGAAAACCAATCGATGTTGATATCCGAATCATCGCGGCAACCAATAAAGATTTAGCCAAGGCGATAGCCGGTAATAAATTTCGGGAAGATTTATTTTATCGGCTGAATGTTGTTTCAATCCAGCTGCCCCCGTTAAGAGAGAGAAAAGAGGATGTTTTAGAACTGGTTGGTTATTTTGTCGATAAATATTGCCGGGAATATAAAAGAAACCTGAAAGGTGTTAGCGGCGAAGTGCTGGCAAGGTTTCTGGAATATTCTTGGCAGGGTAATGTTCGGGAATTAGAAAATGTGATAGAACGGGCAGTAGTCTTAGCCCGGGGCGACCAAATCAGCCTGGCGGATTTGCCGTCAATTTTTCAAAGGACCGGTGAATCGGTTTTTGACTATCGACAGGCTAAAGTTCAGGCAAAATCCCAGACCCAGATTTTAGAAAAAGAGTTTTTGGTTCAAAC
>JAOUPE010000044.1 GCA_029880025.1 Caldifarciminota bacterium | reverse complement strand
AAATCATCTTCTCATGTCTGGTTCTAAAATCAATCGCATCCAATTGCTTAAAGAATTCTGACCAGGATTCTCCGCAAGCCCTTAAATAAAGCAGAATTGTTCCAATCGGTGGATTTTTAACTCTGCCTTTCTCTAAATGAGAAACATACCCTTTACCTGATTTGATAGAAAGACCAATTCTTTTAGCAACCTCTTCTTGATATAAACCGGCTTTTTCACGGGCTGATTTTAAGAGTTTTGCTATTTCTTTATCCAAAATAGAGGTCTTTTTTGACATATTTTACTCAACCAAAGTATACTGCCAGTATACTAAAAATCAAGGCAAAATTTCTTCTAAGTATTGGAAATTGGGATTTTTACATTGGAAATTGCTTGGGTTGAGGGTACTATCCAGGGGGTAGCCTCCTGGGTAGACTCGGGAATAGACTCGGGAGCAGACCCCGGATTCGACTCAGGGATAGACTCGGAAGCAGACTCAGGAACCGACTCAGGGGCAGACTCGGTAACAGACTCAGGAGCAGACTCCGGGGTAGACTCGGAAGCAGACTCGGGAGCAGACAGGGGGGTAGACCCCTAAGCAACCTGGGGAGCAGACTGGTAGGCAGACTCATATTTAAGCAATTAAACACCGAAGCACACTGAGGAATCCGCCTGAGGCGGAAATTTTGGGAAATATAATAATCTTCTGCCTTCGGTGACTTCAGTGTTTTTCCGCCTTAGGCGGATTCAATTCTCTTTTTTTCATGTTTTCAGTGCTTTCGGTGATATTCAGTGTTTAGTTATTTTTTGACAGTCTTAAGGTGATAAAAAATTATGGTTTACGATCGAAATCGAGCACACGTTTTTTTATTTTTTCCAGTATCGTTTTATCTAACTTTCGGTCCAGTCCGCCTGTGGCGGATTGAAACACCAATTTCGCCAAGAATATCTTTTATCGCGTTTTCTAATTCAACTTGTTTGGTGAATGCAATCTTCACTTTTTCTTCAGTTTCCCGATTCGGGTCTCCCGAGAGGGTCGATTCGACCGGGCTCAATTTTTTTCCTTTGGCTTCATATTTTTTCACCCGCCATTTAGCAATTCGATATTTTGCCTCTCTCACTCCCATACTTATCGCCTCCTTCCTTGATAAATTTCGTCAAGGCATCTAAGCTCATAAATTCAAAATAGCCAAAAAAAAATCAATCTTGTCAATAGCGAGAAGTGATTACAGCGATAAAGAAAAAGATACCAACGATGTTATCGCAGTAATCGTTTTCTATCGTCGTAATCATCTCCAATGGAGTAGCTTAGGAGGCAACTTACATATTTTGTCAATCACATCCAGATGTGCAAGTAGTCTTTTGTCTACTAGCTCGTTTTAACCCTAAAAGATATTCAGAGGGAATTGGGAAAAGTTGGTTAATAAGGATATGAATAAGAAACAAAATATTAGCTATCCATCATTAAATGAAATATTTGATACTGTATTTCAAAGAACACTTTTTATTTTCAAAATGTAGAATATGAACAAATTTACAAAGGGCATATTTCTTCAAATAGATGGTGCAATGAGTAAAGTATATCAAAGAGGCTATTTGTTTAAGAACATTGATAAGATACTTCACTGCGCTGAAGCACGAGTGCGATACGATGGAGAGAAACTTGTTCCATTTTATTTTAATCCAGAAAAACAGATTAAACTTTTTCAGGGTGATGCCTTGGTCATCCTCAAAAGGATTCCCGGCAATTGCATTTAATAAGTTAAAAGTAAAAGAGTCTAAAAGTCACCAGTCACAAGGTATTTAATCTAAAGACTTCAAGGTAAACAGGCTAAAAGCTATGAAGTCTAAGAGACTAAAAGTATTTAGTCTAAAAGTGTTTAAAATCCAATTTTTCGCGGATGTGATTTCGGTGGTTTCATGAGTTGGCGAATTGCCTCGAAAATTGCCTGAATTTCAGCATCGTGTTTCTCGATTTTCCGTTCCAACTCATTTAACTTGTGGGCAAGTTCTTTGTGGGTGGAGAGAATTTCCCTGAGTTTGACAAATGCCCGCATAATAGCAATATTAACCTGTATCGCTCGTTCGCTCTTTAAAACGCTGGAAAGCATAGCAACTCCTTGTTCTGTAAACGCATAAGGTAAATATCTTCTTCCTCCCCTATTTGAGGTCGCAAATTGCGACCTCAAACTTGAAATCAAAAATTGTGATTTAAAGTTCTGATACTCGTTTTTAGTTAATTGAAACATAAAATCTTCAGGAAATCTCTTTATATTTCTTCTTACCTGTTCATTTAATCGTTTGGTTGGAACTCCATATAGTCTTGCTAAGTCTACATCCAACATAACCCGATGTCCTCGAATCATAAATATTCTCTTTTCAATTATTTCTTGAGGAATTAATGCTTTCATTTTTTTGGGTATTTTATTCACTTATGCCATGATGTCAATAATATAAAATTTTAACCCTTTTTGACTAAAATTAACGACTAATAAGTTAAAAGTAAAAATTGTCTAAAAGTATTTAGTCTAAAAGTGTTTAAAATCCAATTTTTCGCGGTGGTGTCACAATTTGTGACCTCAAAGATTTAACCGAAAAGAAAACTATTTTAACCGCAGAGGATACTGAGAACAGAGTATTTAACCGCAGAGATAACTGAGAAAGCAGAGGAGAATTTTTTTAACCACGGATTAACACGGATGAATATAGAATAATTAAACTCTGAAGAGCACTGAAACTACCGATTTTTGTGACTTGGGGTAAAATTAGTTATAAATATGATTTTAATGGGTTAAGACATAGGCGATGATATTAATACCCATCTGTAAAGCAGCGTCTCTTTTTTCCGGCGGGTCGTCATGGGCAATGGTCCAACCATCGCTGATGTTGGTATTATAAGTATAATAAACTACTAACCGGTCTTGATAAAATATGCCGAAACCTTTGGGCGGACCTTCGTAATGTTCATGAATCTTGGGCAATCCGTTCGGAAAGTTATAAATCATATGATATATCGGATGGTCAAATGACAATTCAACAAGTTCTTGATTAGGCAAAACCTTTTTCATTTCCCTCCGGAATGACTCATCCATTCCATAATCATCATCGGCATAAAGAAATCCACCACTGCTTAGATAGTTGCGTAGACGTGTAACTTCTTGTTCATTAAAGCCAATATTGCCATGACCGGTCATAAATAAAAATGGATAGTTGTAAAGTTTATCATCAAGCAGGGTTATCGCAATCTCGTTTTCATAAGTGGCGATGTTGGTTCTTTGGTTTAGCTCTTTTGCTAGATTAGGCAAAGCATCCGGGTCATTATACCAATCACCACCGCCCTGATATTTTAGTCGGGCTAAGGTAACAAGGCTAGTTTCTTGGGCATGGAGGAAAGTGCAAAGTGCAAAACTCAAAACGCCAAGTTTGAAAATTACTATTGACCTTTGACTTGTGGCTTGTGAACTATTTTTCAAATCTTTTTTGTTTCAGTTCAGAAAGATAATGGTAAGGAACCCGGATTTCACCCATAAATATTTTGCCTTTTCTGCCGCCATGGCAATCTGAGCCGCCGGTTATGAGCAGCCCATTTTTCTGACTGATTTCTAAATAGTGTTCGGCAGAATTTTCCGAATGTTCAGGATGCCAGACCTCGATTCCCTCAACTCCGGCTGCGATTAATGCATAAACAATATCGTCCTTATGGTAACTGCCCGGATGGGCTAAAATTGAGATTCCGGCGAACTTTTTAATTAAATTAATCCCCTCCTGAGGATTTATTTCCATCTTTGGGACATAAGCCGGACAGTGGTAACCGATAAATTTCCAAAATGCCTCATTGAACGATGAGACATAGCCCTGTTCCAATAAAGCTTGTGCAATATGAGGTCTGCCAACCGAGGCACCCGAGGAAAGTTCTAAGACTCGTTCCACATCAATATTGATACCTTGCTCCGATAGTTTTCCGACAATCTTATAAGCTCGTTCCAAACGTTTTTTCTGAACCGATTCTAAAAATGATAATAGTTCAGGATTTTTGTAATCGATGTAATATCCAAGAACATGGATATCGTTATTATTATAAAGACAACTGAGTTCAACCGCAGGCACAACCTCGATGCCAATTTCGTCGCCGGTTTTGATTGCCTCTTCAATACCATCTACCGAATCATGGTCAGCGATTCCGATTGCCGCCAATCCAATCTCTTTGGCTTTGCGCACGACTTCATCCGGACTTAACAAACCATCCGAACAGTTGGTATGGACATGAAAGTCAACCATTGCTTTAGTATTTGCCATCATGGCTTAAATTCTCGCTTCTACAATTGGTGCTAACTCGGAAGCAAGGCTGCGACATTTGGTATAGACCTCGCCCATTTTACGCTTCTTTTCCGCAACAAATTTTTCATCTTGTATCGAGGGCAGATTAATCAAGACATTTAAGCGAGCACCTTGAAGGGCAGTCTCAAGGTAATAAATGGCAACACCGGCATCCGAAATCGAATTCTTATTTCCTTTTTCGACAATTGGTCGGCATACATTCAGGGCATCTAATACATTTTGCATCGTCTCCAGCGGTATTTCGGTAGCTTTCTTATAAGCATTGGTAATTGCGGTCAATCGCTGTTCTTTTTGTTCATCGGATGATTTGGGTAATTTATAGGCAGCCATCACTAAATCAAAAGCCGTAGCATCTTCGGCAATCAGATTATAGAATCGGTTTTTGATTGGTTCTAATTGCTCTTTGGTCTTTTTGATTATTTCGGAAACAGCTTCGTAACCTTTCTTGCCAATGGTAAGGTTGGCGACCATTACCAGTAAAGCGGTTCCGATGGCACCAGCCAGAGCAGCACAAGAACCACCACCCGGAGTCGGTGCGGATGACGAAACATCGCTTATAAAATCGGCTAAACTTTTACCGGCTTGAACCAGTCTATTTTCGAGAATCTGATTTGGATTGAACGACCAGAGTTGAAGATAATTTACGGCAGTATCAATCAAAGCCTGCTGCGGCACCAAACCGACAATCTCGCTCTCTTTAACCATCACCCCATAACGTGCGGCTTCTCTTTTGACGGTTTCAAATACGCGATACAAAGGAGTGCCTTTATAATTGGTCATATTGATTGATACCTGAACACAATTCTTTTCTTTAATCTCAAATCCCAATGATTTTACATAACGAAAACCACCGCTGCGAAATCGGATGGCTCGAGCAATTTTATCGGCAATCGATTTGTCTCGGGTGGTAAGATTGATATTATAAGCAATTAAAGGAAAACGGACCCCGACCACAGTAGCACCGGCGCTTGGGTGTAGTTCGGGCTTGCCAAAATCCGGGGCACGGTCTGGGTTGGTTTTGATTGTTTCGCGTAATCCCTCAAATTCACCTTTCCGAATAAAAGCTAAGTCCTGACGTTCTGGACGAGTGGCGGCTGCTTCATATAGGTATATCGGGATGTTCAATTCATCGGAAATTTTCTTGCCCAATCTCCTTGCCAGTTCAATACACTCTTCGGTCGTGACATCAGAGACCGGGACTAAAGGAATAACATCGGTGGAACCAATTCGGGGATGCTCACCTTGATGAGTCCGTAAATCAATCAATTCGGAAGCAGTCTTTACACCACGAAAGGCTGCTTCAATCACTGCTTCCGGTTCACCAACAAATGTTATCACCGCACGGTTATGGTCAGCGTTCATCTCTTGGTCAAGCAGTGCCACGCCGCTCACCGATTGGATTGCGGTCACAATCTTATCAATAACTTCAGGTCTTCGGCCTTCACTAAAATTGGGAACACACTCAACAATTCTTGCCATATCTAATTACTCCTTTCCGATTTCAATGGGGCAGTAGCGTTATTTAAAAATAGCAAAAAATGGTAATTAAATTTATTTTCTTCATTAATCATTTATGACGGCAATTAATTTGATGATACTCGTTTTTTCGTTAAAGTCAAGAGAAGGGATTAATATTGAGTCTTGGCATGATTTAAAACTAAAGTAAGATGAGTTATCATTGTCCGAAGCTCAGTCGTTCAAAGTAACTGATTCATAATCAGTTAAGAAAACTTTTTCCTAAATATCGCTTCTCTGTAACTTGTGGGAAAATAAACAGATGCAGACATTTTCACTTTATTCTCTATGTTGTCCTTATCGATTTTCGCCTTTTCCTTGACAACTCAGTTTATTATTTTATAATCCAACTATGAAAAAGTCAACGAACCTTATCCTACTAAAGATTATATTCTTCCCTTATTTAGTCCATACTCAAATCACTGCATATTTCCCTCTCAAGGGCGGGTGTAAAAATGTTGTAACCGACTTACAATTGAAGAGGTAAACGTTGTTTTCAAAAAAGCTGCCAAAGGCTTTTTCAAGGGCATATTACAATATGCACAGGATTCTTTATTTCAAGCAAATATAATAGGTGATTCATGCACTGCAATATTTTATGCATTTTAAATAATAGTGGGAAAAGGTAATTTGGTTGAAATTTTATATGGCATGATAATGAATGGAAATATTTCTAACCGACTGGTTGGCTTATGAGAACTCTTGGAAAAAATAGAAATAAAAGAGGTTAGAAATGATAAGAGTCGGGGTTAATGGATATGGGGTCATTGGAAAAAGGGTTGCTCATGCCATAACATTACAGGATGATATGAAACTTGTTGGTATTACTAAAACAAAACCTGATTTCAATGCATTAACCGCTGTGAACAAAAGGCATCCAATATATTATGTAGTTCCGGAAAATGTTGATTTATTCAAGCAACATGAAATTGAGGTTTCAGGAAAACTGGAAGATCTTTTGCAAGAGGTTGATGTGATAATCGATGCCACGCCTAAAAACGTCGGGATATTTAATAAACCATTGTATGAGAAAGCCGGGGTAAAAGCTATATTTGAAGGTGGGGAAAAAGCCGATGTTGCTCAATGTTCTTTCAATACATATTGTAATTATAATGAAGCCCTGAACAAAGATTTCATAAGGGTTGTTTCGTGCAATACAACAGGTCTAGCACGAACGATTGGACCTTTAACAAAACTTGGCAAACTTGGCAAGATAAGAGTTGTTTTGATAAGAAGGGCAGCCGATCCTGTGGAATCGAAAAAAGGTCCGATAAACGCGATAGTTCCTGAATTCAAAGTTCCTTCACATCATGGACCTGATTTGAAAACTGTTCTCCCCGGCATCGATATAGTCAGTGTGGCAGTCGTGGTTCCAACCACTATCATGCATCTCCACACGGTTATGATCGAGGTCGATGGTTCATTCACCAGAGACGATGTAATAGAGACATTCAGAAAAATCCCAAGGATTAAACTGATAGATTCTAATGAGGGCTTTGCTTCTACGGCAGAGATAATGGAATATGCAAGGTCTCTCGGTCGATACATGGGAGATTTATATGAAATCCCGGTCTGGAAGGATACCATAAACATAAAAGACGGTGAACTTTATTATATGCAGGCGGTTCACCAGGAAGCTGTTGTCATACCAGAAAACATAGACGCAATAAGGGCTATTATGGGCGCTGAGCAAGATGGTGAGAAATCAAGGAAAATAACGGATAAGAGTCTTGGTATCGATGATTAAATGAAAGATTTTTACAATGGAAGACTTCAATTTTGAAAGCAAAAATGTTCTGGTAAAGATTGACCTGAATTCTTTATACTATAATAAAACCAAGCGGATTGAACAATCATTCATAGATTTCAGAAGATGGAAAACTATAAAAGCTTTCAAAAAATCTTGAAAGGGTAGTAATATTAGTATATATCCAGGCTGGGAGATTTGATTTCCAATCTTAAACGGCATTCAGAATCGCTTACAAAAATGTTAGCAAACCAGCGATATTAACTGCTGATGATATTGCCGAAATCTTAGTAAAAACTAAAAATAAAGGGATTCCATTTAAATAAATCAAAATTGTCAAGACCGGCTTTGAAAATATTTCTCGAGTAAATTAGAAGTAATTAATAATCTCGGTCTGATGTTGGCATAAAATTGGGCAAAGTTTTTTAGGGCGCCGAGTGGTTGCTAAGTATCCAAAGATGAATTGACAGGATTGAACCAATAGATATAATGAAGTATGAAAAGGAGGCAAGGATGCTATACTTAATAATCTCATTATTAATATTTGTCCTTATCATTGCACTAATAATTTTCATTCGTGTGAAATTTGGTGCTAAGTTTGAAATTAAGACTTCGGATATATTAATTGCCCTTATACCAATAGCGCTCTGGTTGCTATTGACTAAAAAAATTCAGAAATTCGAGATTGCCGGATTCAAGATGGAACTTGCTTTTGTTGAAGCATTAGAGGCTAAAATTAATAAACAAATTACACCGGTAAAACTTCCCGTGGAATATCTAAGAATAGGTCTAAAACAACGTCCCGGAGAAATACCTCAGTTAGTCAGGGATAAAATAGAGGCACTGTCTTTTCAGTTGGGCGATGGTGATTACCATGGCCCAGCAATTGAAGAATACCTTAGAAGACTTTCTGAGCACCCATTTTTTAAGTTTATAATTATTAATAACGAGAACCGAAGATTTACCGGTATAGTAGAAGTTCGTAAACTCCTTTCCGCTTTTCTTACTCGTGAAGGAGATTTTAAATTGGACAATTTTGCGCAATGGATTAACGAAAATGATACCTTAGCTTTATACCAGCTGCCCGGATTTGTATCGGCTAAAGATGGTATTAGAAAAGATACCGACAAACAAACAGCACTTGAAAAGATGGATTCCCTCAATATAGAAACATTACCCGTTGTTGACGAACATGGAAAATTTGCCGGTGTCGTGGACAGATCACGATTAACAGCAAGTTTGATTATAGATGTGGCGAACAAGTTAAAATAGATATTCCCATCTTTCTCAAAGACACTTAAAGGAAGAGTGAATCTTATTGGTGCAAAATTCAGTGAAAATGGCACAATCGGGTATTGACTTAAACGATGGTTCTGGTAGGATATTAAAAAAATCAGTCCGGGCCCGTAGCTCAGTTGGTCAGAGCAGCTGACTCATAATCAGCGGGTCGTCCGTTCAACTCGGACCGGGCCCATTTTTTCATATTAAATATCAAATATAAAAAATCAAGGAAAGTATAGATGAACGAAATTTTCTGGACAATTCATAAGGCAAAAGAGACTCCAATCAAGACTTTAATTGTCTCTTTTTTTCTCTTAGCGGTCCTGCTTTTTTTTCTGTTTTTTTACGGGTTGCTCTGGACCCTGATTGCAATTCTGGTTTTCTTTATTTCGCTGAATAA
>JAOUPE010000368.1 GCA_029880025.1 Caldifarciminota bacterium | reverse complement strand
GGACTTTATCGAAAAACCTAACAATAGCCGGCGTTGAAACCATCGCGCGGGTTATAATCTCTCGAACCCAGGGTGAAAATACCAGGAATAGAAACGAAGCCAACCACCCGGCGGCAAAGACTGCGGCAGCTCTTGCCCAGACCAGCGATTTCCTAAAGCCAATCCGCCTTAGGCGGATTAAGACACGCTCGTTAAAATCCGGGCTTGGGAAAAATTCAACCCTTTCGTCCATAGCTTCAAAGAATTGAGTCAGCTCAAAATAGAGTTCTCGACAATCAGGACAGTCGGATAAATGAAGATGCAACATCCTTTCTTCTTCGGCTGTCGTCTCATGGTCCAGACTCTTCTGGATTAATCTTTCGATTTCTTCATGTTTAAGCATCACTACTTTATACGTAAAATACGAGAAAAAGTTTCAGGGAAAATAAACTACGGAGAACGCAGAGATAACAAAGAAAAATTAACCACGAATAAACACGGATAATTAAAAGCAATAATTAATCTGTTTTCATCTGTGTGCATCCGTGGTTTCATCGTTGCTTAAGCAAGTCCCGCAATTTTAACCGTGCTCGATGTAATCGGGTTTTGATAGTTGTTGCTGGTGTCTTTAGGATTTCACCAATCTCTTCGTATGACTTTTGTTCCTTATGAAATAAAATCACGATTTCCCGGTCAATTGGCGCAAGTTGATACAGCGCCTGGTCGATTTTATTCAATTTCTGCTTATCTTCATATTCTTTAACCAAATTAGTACTGGCTGGATAACGTTCATCCAAGTACTCGTATTCAATTTTCTTTTTTCTTAAAAAGTCGACAGCGAGATTATGGGCAATCGTATATAACCAGGTAGAAAATGATTTGGTTGGGTCAAATGACTTTAACGACTTAAAGCATTTAATAAAAGTATTAAAAGTAATATCTTCGGCATCATGATAATTCTTTACAATCCGGCACACATAACTGAATATTCTTCCTTTGTAGGAATTCAGCAGCCGGCGATAAGCATCTTCATCGCCTTTCAGCGCACCGGCAATTAATTGCGGTTCATTATTTATATCCTTTTTCATTCAGATTGATTCTCGAGTCAATCTAATATTTATACGAAAAAAACCAATGTCAAGTTTCAATTTTCGACCCTGTTAGATGAACCAAAAGACAAATCATAAAGAATGCAGTTTATAATCCCATAAACAGGCTCCAACACACAGGTAAATCCCGGGGTCGTTTCTCAGATTATCTCTCGACTAGTTTTCTAAGCAATTCCCCAAGTAGCTTCCTTAGCAATTTAGTAAGCGACTAACCCAAAATTGTTCTCCAATCCACCCTGAATTAGTGTTAAAATTAGCTTAAAGGGATAATAAAAAAATTCTATTCATAAACAATGAAGGATTTTTTATTTTGCCATTTTCTAAACATGAGATATAAATCTTACCTGATTTAGGAACAAATCCGATTCTCTTTGCAATCTCTGTTTGTGATAAATTCGACTTTATTCGAAATTTCTTTAACAGTTTTGCCATCTCCTGGTTAAAAACAAAATCAATTTCAGGCATTTTCTTACTTATATATGTTATAGTTAAATATTAACCTAAAATCAAGCGGAATTTTCTCTTATCTATTTGATTTTTGATATCTTATCTTTGATTTGGCTTCAGTTGAGGGTACCACCTAGGGGGTAGCCTCCTGGGTAGACTCGGGAATAGACTCGGGAGCAGACCCCGGATTTGACTCAGGGATAGACTCGGAATCAGACTCGGGAACAGACTCGGAACCAGACTCAGGAACCGACTCAGGGGCAGACTCGGAACCAGACTCGGAAGCAGACAGGGGGGCAGACCGGGGGGCAGCCTCGGGAACAGACAGGGAGACAGACACATATCAACATCTTAAAATCAAAAGCTATGTTTTAATGGCTAAAATTTTCGGTCCAGCACGCATTTTTCCGGTCACCGGTGACAGTCACCTTGAAAATTGTCTTTATAAGCTATAAATATTCAATGAGTTGAAGAAACGGATTTAAAATGTAAGGAGATTTTTGATATGGCTCGAATACCAAGAAAGTTTCAAGATGCTTCGTTCACACTTTATCACATTATTTCGCAGGGTAATAATCAACAGAAGATTTTTAAATTTAAACGAGACCGAAAGAAATTCCTTTGGCTTCTCCATCAAGCCAAGAAACACCATCTGTTTAGACTTTATGCTTATTCTTTAATGCCTAATCACTTTCATTTAATGATTGAAACAATCAAGGCTTCGCTTTCTAAAATCATGCACCTTATTAACAATAGTTATGTCAAATACTTCAATACAAGATATAAAAAGAAGGGGCATTTGTTTGAAGATAGGTTTTATAGTATTATAGTTAATAAAGACTC
>JAOUPE010000367.1 GCA_029880025.1 Caldifarciminota bacterium | reverse complement strand
TTTGGCATCATGCCTTTTCCATTTTGTTTTTGGCACTATCTTAATACCAATGGATTTGGTTCAAACCAATCATCTGAAAGCTTATGGTATTGCTTATCATGCTTTGGAAAAAGGGATTCGGGTCGAATGGTTGTTAAACTACCGCGCCGGTTCGTTTTTATTGGAGGCGGATAACCGAATCGAAAATGAATGTAAATTAGAAAGGGTATATTATGAACCAGTCAGTCCTGACCAAGTTATCGAAATCCGTAAAACGATTGAAGCGAATAACATGGAGTCAATTCTTCTGGAGAAAGCGCCTAAAATTGCGGTATACGTTCCACCCACCCATGACCCCTGGGATGATGCGGTGCAATTAGCATTAGAATATGCCAAGATTCGTTATGACAAACTCTGGGATAAAGAAGTTCTGGCGGGTAAACTCTTTGAATACGATTGGCTTCATCTCCATCACGAGGATTTTACCGGTCAATACGGCAAATTTTATTCGGGTTATCACAATGCGGACTGGTACCGAGAAGATGTTACCCTAAATCAAAAAATGGCAAAGGAATTAGGATTTCGCAAAGTATCCAAATTAAAATTAGCCGTGATGAAAGAGATAAAACGCTATATTCATGAAGGCGGGATGGTCTTTGCGATGTGTTCAGCCACCGACACTCCGGATATTGCCCTAGCGGCTGATGCCACCGATATTGTACCCGAAGTATTCGATGGTGATGGTATTGACTCAAATTACCGTTCAAAACTTAATTTTGAGAATTGTCTGGCGTTTGAGAATTTTCATCCAGTCATTGACCCAATAATATATGAGCATTCTGATATCGATACCTATTTAGAAGCATCGTCACGCGGTCCTGATACTTATTTCTCTTTGTTCGATTTCTCAGCCAAATACGACCCGGTCCCTTGTATGTTGGTCCAAGACCATACCGGTTTGGTTAAAGAATTTTTAGGCCAAAACTGTGGTTTTCGTCGCAACAAAGTCAAGAAGAATGTGTTAATCTTGGGTGAAATTGCCAATACCGAAGAGGTTAAATATATCCATGGTAATTACGGACGAGGAACTTTCACTTTTCTTGGCGGTCATGACCCTGAAGACTTTACCCATCGGATTGGTGACCCACCGACCAATTTAGAACTACACAAAAATTCGCCTGGTTATCGATTAATCCTTAATAATGTTCTGTTCCCAGCTGCCGAAAAGAAACCACTTAAGACTTAAGAGGAAAACCAATTTATCGAATGTCAACCTATCGCACTAATATTATTCGAAAAATTCGCCTCATTACATTCGGCCGACGCTTTGAGTTGCCCAACCATTCGTGAATTCGAAAGATGAAATCTGAAGCACTCTGCATACCTTGTGTTATCAAGCAATGCCAGCGAATCACCGCATTGGCGAGCAATGACGACAACTTATTGATAAAAGTCACAAAACAAGCTTTGACCACAATTCCGAATTTATCTTTAGAAGAACCCCCTAATCTTTTTACTTCACGAATTATTTTTCAGGCATACGAACTTTTGGGCAACCATGACCCGTTTAGTGCTGCCAAGAGACATCAAGCCGAATTAGGCAAGAGAGCAGCCAACCTGACCAAAACCAAAATCGACAAATCATCTGACCCACTGCATAAAGCAATCTTTTATGCCACACTGGGCAATGTGATTGATTCCGGACCACAAGCGACATTTGATTTGGAACAGGCATTGAGCCGAACCCATTTCGCCCATGATGATTACCAACATTTTAAGGAAAAACTCGCCTCGGCTTCAACTATTCTCTATATCCTCGATAATGCCGGTGAAATCTATTTTGATAAACTCCTGGTCGAAAAACTTTCCGCCTGGAAGGTTACAATGGCGGTGAAATCAGGACCAATTCTTAATGATGTTACCGAACAGGAGGCAAAAGAAGCCGAACTGGATAAATTGGGTCAAATCGTTAAAACCGGTTCCAGGTTTCTTGGAATTAATTTTGCAAAATGCACCGAAGAATTTCGTAAGGCTTACCTTGAAGCAGATATTGTTCTGGCTAAAGGTCATGCCAATTTTGAATCCTTAGTCGATGAAGAACGCGATGTATTTTTTATGCTGATTGCCAAATGCCCGGTTGTGGCAAATAAACTTTCTGAAATTACTAGCAAAAAATTGAATGTCGGCGATATCGTTTTCTACTATTCACCGATCAAGGAGACATAAGATGTGTTTAGCAATTCCGGCAAAGATAAAGTCAATTACCGACAACTCGGCTACTGTCGAAATTTCTGGTGTTTCTTATGAAGCCAACTTAATGTTGACTCCCCAGGCCAGAGTCGGAGATTACGTGATACTGCATGCTGGATTTGCAATCCAGATTCTTGACCAGCAAGAAGCCAAGGAG
>JAOUPE010000043.1 GCA_029880025.1 Caldifarciminota bacterium | reverse complement strand
AGATTGATATTTTTTTGCTTAATTAAAAATCAGGGCAGGGGTATGAATTTTATAGACTAAGAATTTGGTTCAGGTCTTGACTTTAGACATTAGATATTTTCCTTTTCCGCTTCAGACGAATAAAAAACACCTGTCCGCCTGAGTATCAAGATATATTGGTATCTCGTGGTGAAATCCTTCTCGCCTCTAATATTTGATGGCGTATTCTCTTATTGGAAATTGCCCTCACGACTGTCTTTAGGTGCTTTCAAAAAAAATCCTTTTTCTAAATGTTTACCCCCTTTTAATTTCCAAAAACTTTTTTATTTCTTCAATTACAAATTCTGCATCGGCTTGGGCTTTGACTGCGTCTTCTTTTGTGAACTTCTTTTCAAAATAAAAGGCAGGTTCTCTAGTTTCTGATAACCATAAAGAGACTTCCTCTATTCTCTGGCAAACCTCATCTTTAATCTCAACGCCTTTCGCTTTTACTCTTTTTCGAAAAATGTCGCCAATATGATGGACTTTTGGATAATCAATACCCAAAATCTTCAGAGCGCCTTTTAGAGATAATTCAACTGTAGTGCTTGATTAATAAGTCCTGACCCTTCTTGTTGGTTGGTCATAATTCAAATACCTCACCCAGTTTAAGGTCTGGTTTCAAATCCCAATACCACCTGCCGTCTTCTAAAATCACTTTTTTTGAACCGAGTTCTCGAATTCTTTTTTTGAAGCCGTCGAGCTTCTTTTTAAAAAAGCTTGTTGGGTCATAAAGAATTATGCCGTCGTCAAGAATGTCTAAGTAGATATTTCGATTTTTTGAAGCCTCTTCCTCGGAAAATATTAGATATGAAAAATGAGGCGCTGAATCGTTATGGGAAAATCTTTTGAATGTTTTGTTCAAGGTAAGACAGCCCTGTGCTTTCAAAATCGGCTTAAGCATCTGGTAATAACTTTTATTGCCTTCTTTAACGATAATAAGAAGGTCAATATCACTTTCTAATGTTGCCCTGCCTCTTGCTACCGAACCGTAAAGGATTACTGAAATTAAGGAATTACCGAGCTCATTTTGAAGTATTGATAAATAAGTATCAAGTAAACTTTTGTAAAAATCGTAACCAACTTTCATATTGCAACTATATAACTATTCTTCGCATCAGTCAATATAATTTATCACCCGATAATAACAGCAGGTTCGGTCCAGATTGGAAGATTCCTGATTTCGGTGATATTCCCCATATTTTTGAGCGGTTGTTGGGTGCGCTATGTTCTCGACCGACCGTGAATCCTTCATTGCTCCGTTCATAAATTCAATTTACTAAAAGCCGAAACTAAGTCAATAGTAGAATATAGCAAGCCTTAACTTTAAGAAATTAGAATTTCTCCTTGTCCTGATTTAACCAGAGAGAAAACAAGGGAAATACTTTTTTCTGGTTTCTCTGGGTTCGCGGTGGTTAAATTTTTAATCATTCTCGTCTTGCCAAAAATAAAAAATCAATTATAATTAATTATGACCGAATGGAATAAAATCATATTTATAAAGAAAATCCTTAAAGTGAATAAAAGGACAGGAAATTAATAGCTGGAGGCAAAGAATAATCCAAACTTCTATCCGGTTACCTGTCACTACTTTGGATTTGAAAATATACTATTGAAGGAGTTGAACTGAAATATGAAGCATTTGTCAAAAAAACGTCTGAAAGATAAAAAGAATAAACTTCTAAATTTTATTAGGATGCTACGGAATATGAAACTACCTTTAAATCCTGGTTATATAGTCAAGCATTATAGAAAATTCTATGTTCAAGGCATAAAACTGTTCGGCAAATGGCAGAAAGCGGTTACTGCGGCAGGGTTGAATTATGACGAGATTCAAAAAGAACTGAAACGTCAGGAGCAAGAAAAGGTAATAAACCAACTTAAAAATTTACACCGAAGGGATAAAAGATTCACCGCCAAGTATTTACAAGCCCATTCTTTCTCCTTCCACAAAGCCACAAGGTTGTTTGGTTCCTGGCAGGAGGCGATTCGTGCTGCTGGTTTTAATCCTCCGCCCTCTTACTTTCGATGGTCAAAAGAGGCGGTAATCACTAAACTTAAGCAATTGCTTTATCAAGGAGTGAGGCTCAATACTGCCAATGTGAAACGGATAGACCCTCTTCTCTATGCAGCGGGCGAGAGATATTTCGGCTCATGGCGAGCGACTCTTGCCGCGATAGAACTCGACTACGATAAAGTCGCCATCCTACCTTTTAGGGGAAGGGTTAAGAGAAGGCGAAAAATTAGGTCAAAACCTGACTCTTAAAAACACTGTCTT
Source organism: Caldifarciminota bacterium (assembly GCA_029880025.1). Classification (GTDB taxonomy): domain Bacteria; phylum Hydrothermota; class Tepidihabitantia; order Tepidihabitantales; family JAOUPE01; genus JAOUPE01. The sequence goes on along the minus strand of JAOUPE010000043.1, from coordinate 7,017 downwards.
AATTTAGTTGCTGAATCCAATTTGGGATTTCTGGAAAGATTACTCATATTTCTGAGCTATTGTCGAGTGGGTTATGTTCTTGACTGACCTCGAATCTTTCTTTACGCAATCCTGAACTCAATTTACCGGAACTCGGGTTGAGGTTAATGGTAGAATAGGTTGGCTCTTGAATTTGAGACATTATAATTTTCCTTGTCTCAGGCGGATATAAAAAATTCTCCTGATTTAATCAGCTCGAAAACCGAAAAAACCTCAGTATCAACGACCCATCATTAAGACCGTTTAAATCTGCCCAGCAATGAATTTATTAGCCATAATACGACCGATTCAAGGTTACTTGTAACGTTGATGCCTTTGTTTGATTGCATTGCTCGATAAGGGTCACGCATCAAAAATTTCCAGAACCGTCCACCTTCTCGAGAATTTTGAAATTTTCGTAAGTTCTCGGCTGCTCTTAACGCATCGGCTTTTTTTGCTTTTTCAATCTTCTCTTTTTGATATTCTTTATACCGAAGAAATTCGCCCTGGTCTAACCATAATCCCATACACTTTGGACAGATATCAATCTGAAGTCTTTGCGATAATTCAGGGTCTTTTAATAGAATCAGCGGCATCTCACACCTCGGACATATTCGGTCATGGGAAGCTGAATCGGCAAATTTTTTGCCAATAATTTCTGAGTCATATTTTTTAGCAATTTCGGGTGAAACTACGAATAGCTCCTGGTTATCAAACCAAAATCCACCACATTTCGGACACCAATCAATATTAACCGAAACATCTGACTCGCCGGAGGCAACCTTTAGCTCCATCTTTATCCGACAGACTGGACAGAGATTTGACCTTTTATTCAAAGTGCACCTTTCCTCTAATATTCATGTTCTCAGGACTTGTGACCTTGGAACTCGGCTTTTCAGTTTGCCTTCTTTATAATTACCGATGCCTAAGGCAAATTCGCAATATTTTACTATGACTAAACCTTCTACAATTTCAGAAGGCTGGGAACGAAGCACTAATTCAAAACCCTGGGCAAATCGAAGAGCCTCATCGTAATCGAGTTGAATGATATTCTTTTTAGCAAATTTTCCAAAGAGCTGGATTGAGCTGGTGCTCAATTTACTGGAATGCTTGAAGACTTTTGCCATTCGGATGCCTCGCTGCATTGGTTTCAGCTCTTTAAAAATAGCTGCTTCTTTACTCATAATAAATAGTTCGTCACCGAATTTCAGTATTTTGAAATCTTTCAATAATTCAGGATTGATGGCAAAGTTATCTGCAAGATGTTTCAGAAATTGTTCCATTATTTTACAGCCTTTTTTATCTTTGCGACAAAGAACCCTTCGGTATTGTTATCATGAGGATAAATTCTTGATGTCTTTAGGACATCGGGATGAAAACGGGTTCTTTGCCAAAGGGTTAAAGCCGGATGAGTTATTAACCCTGGTAGAGTGAATGGTTCAATACTAGCATTTGGATTTTGTTCGAGTAGAAAACTTACTACCGCTTCATTCTCTTCAGGAGCAAAAGTACAGGTAGAATACACTAAAATACCTTCTGGTTTTAAGGCTTTGAAAGCAGAAGCCAAAAGTGATTTTTGAATCATTGACGACCTTAAGATGTTAGATTCACTCCAGCGGGTTAAGGCATGGTCATTTTTTCTAAGCATACCTTCTAATGAGCAGGGCGCATCAAGTAAAACCCGGTCAAAATACCCGGGTAAGAATTCACCAATCCTTTCGCCTCGTTTGTTGGTTACAACTACATTGAGCGCACCATAACGTTCAATATTGGTCAGTAATGCCCGAATCCGTTTACGATTAACATCATTAGCCACAATCAAACCAGTGTTTTTCATCATACTGGCAATCTGAGTCGTCTTGGAACCAGGGGCTGCAGTCAAGTCTAATACTTTCTCACCTGGTTGTGGGTCTAATACTAAGGGCGGTATCATCGATGCTGCTTCCTGGACATAGATTAACCCCAAAAAATATTCCAGGCGATTACCGATTTGGATATTATTCTTCACCCGATACGCCAAATCATACCAGGGAATTGGCTCTAATTTGAAATCAGATAGAAGTCTGAGTATCTCTTCCTTTTCTCCTTTTAAGGTATTGATTCTGATTACCGACCGCAAGGGTGTATCGAGCGTTTTGAGAAATCGGTCAAAATCGGGTATAAACTTTTGGTATCGATTAATAAATTTAGCGGGAAGCTGCATCGGTGATTGATTAGTTCTAGTCAAATCGTTTTTTATAAGTTATGTCTTGCCAATGAACTAAACGCTTTAGTGCATTTAATTGTTCGGTTCGACCGATTTTTGCCTGTTTAATCGATTTTTCTAAAATTGCAATAGAGCGGTCATACTCTACTCGATTTACCGGATAGGGGAATCCATCTTTACCACCATGAGCAAAGCTATAGCTGACCGGGTCTTTAAAGCTGGGTTTTGCGCCATAGGTTATTTCAGCAATTAATGCCAGAGCCCGCAAAGTTTTTGGTCCAACTCCTTGTTTAATCAGTAAAGCGGCAAAATCGTTGGGTGGATTTTCATAAGTGGATAAAAGAATCTTTTCGATTCGTCCTGGATTTATGTCCGAACCATAGATTGGATGATGTTCAGGCATGATTAACTCTTTGATTCTTTTCAATTCTTTGATTGTTTTAGCTGGTTTTTCCTGTGCTAATTTTACGGATACGGTTCGGGTATCTTCACTATCTTTAGCCACTAAATTGAGCGGTCTGGTCTTGTGATTACAAACTATCGCTTTATGCGGTTCATTCACAAAATCGGATAAATCAAAAGAAAGCCAGTGATAGCGTCTTGCCCAGCCCGTGTCAGGGTTCATTCCTTGTTGCACTACTGCCCATTTTCCATCGCTGGTGCCAAAGAAAACATGATGGTAGATTTGGAAACCGTCTTGCAACCCAGCCGAATCAACCTTGGCTGACATTCGACTGGCATAAACTAAAGGGTCAGGGTCTAAAGAAAATCGTTCAGTTTTAACCGTTATTTCCTGTGGGGTCTTTCTTGAAGTTTTGCCTTTACCGCCAGCGATAAATATTCCAAGCTCAGCTTCAATATCTTTAAGTCCTTGTTTAAGCGCACCGCAGACCGTTGTCGTCACACCGGATGAATGCCAGTCAAAACCTAAAACGCAGCCGAAACTTTGAAACCAGATTGGGTCAGATATTCTTTTTAAGAACTCTTCTGAACCATATTCGCTGACGATGATTTCAATGATTGCCCTGGATAGGCGCGTCATACGCTGAAATAGCCAGCGTGGAGCTCTGCCCCCATGTAAAGGAAGGTCAGCAAAACCTCGCCGCATATTTTAGTTTAACGAGAAGTATCCTTAGGTCAAGGATGTATAAAAGTTACGGAAAAATCAATTCAACACTGAATCACACTGAAAGACACTGAAAAGAAGAAACAGGATGATTAACCTTTAGTTTTCCTTCGGTGGTTTCGGAAAATTCAGTATATTCAGTGCTTATATTCTTATTTACCTACCGCCAAATAATCGGCAATATTGGCGTTTTGGGTTAAGACCGGTCTTATTTTACCGGTAATCGAAGTGGCTACTGTTGTTACGCCTGGACCATGACCAGCGCCGATGCAATTAGCATGAACCACGATACCAACCGAACTCGCACCCTTTTTCATACATCTGCCATAGGTGTTGTCGGTATCTTTAAGAAAGACCAAATCACCCAATCTTAAGCCTTTAAATTTTTTCGTCGTCTTGGAGTCTTGCGTTGTAATATCATAATCACCCGCCGCGGCGGTTTCACTGCCCAAACCTGACCCCATACATTCGGGTGGAATAATTTGGGTCACTGGAAATTCTAAATAACCGTTCTTAACCTTTGCCCCAATCTTTAAAAATAAATCCGGGTCAAGATTATAGAATTTCACCTGGGGTAATTCAGTAATTTCAAGACCCTGTCCACGGGCTTTAACCTGAACCTTATCGCCAATCGCCAGCTTTTCTAATGTGTCGTCATCAAACCAGACTAAGATATGATTAATTCCTCCATGCTTGCCCGTAACGATACCTTTCTTACCCTGTGCTTCACTTCGACCGGTAACCCGAACTTCGTTGCCGATACAGGTATATAATTGAAGTGCCCGATTTTCATTTTCATCCTTATTTTTTACTGAGACACCGGGTTCAATATGGTCACCAACCCAGCCAAATACCGGGTCGCCAATTTTTACATTATAGGTGATGCCGCCGGTACCAGGGTAAACCGTTGGAATTCCTTCATGGGTTATGCGTAGGTTCCTTGGACGAGTCGGTGAGGCGACTTCGCCAATCACGGAAATCGTGACAAGTTTATCTTTGTTAGTCTTCATTTTTTATCCTTTCTTTAATCCTTGTTCATAACCTATTTCAAAAGCCCTAAGATTTATAGCTAAATATTTTTCAGAAATTTGTTTTTGGATTGCTTCAAGAAACGCTTCTTTTTTGATTATTCGAGTTTGAGCAGCAAAAAAACCCAGCATAATCATATTTGCACTAACCACTGATTTTAATTCTTGAACCGAAATTTCAGTTGCCGGGACAGCGAGTCGATTAGGAATATTAGTATTAAGGTCGATTGTTGAAGAATCAATAATGAATTTAAGTTGGGGGATAATCGGATGGATTTTAATAATTTCATTATAACTCGATTGGGACATTGCAATAATATAATCTGGTTTTTCGGCAAAGGGGGCAGCAATAAATTTATCATCTATTACCACTTCAGAAGTAGCCGTGCCACCTCGTGCAGCAGAGCCGTAAGAGCTTATCGCACTTCCCTCTTTGCCAGCTAAGACTGCGGCATAAGCCAATATCTCACCAGCCATAATTATTCCCTGTCCACCTGAACCGGTTAATTTAATCTGAACCATTTATAGATAAGACTTTAGAAATCACGGATAAACACGGATTGACATAGAAAGAATTAATCACAGAGAAAATAGCGGTAGCCGCAATCTTTAGGTTGCGATTTTTCGGTCGGTTTCGCAGGCTAAAGCCTGCGCCTACCAGTTTTGAAGACTCGATTATTAAAAAGAAGTTACCTTCAGTGTTTATCGGTGTTAATCTGTGGCTAATTATCATAAAAATTCTCCGATTATAACTTTATTTTTTAATCCTTCTTCTGACATATTCTTGGCTCGGGCATAATTTATTGAATTCGATTTTAGCGACATTAGCATATCGTATAAAGAAGCCATTTGGTTTCTTCGACCGAACTGAGTCGGACAGGGTGAGATGACATCGATGAAAGAAAAACCATCGGTTGACAATGCTTTTTTAATCGAATTGGTCAGGGGTCGGATATGGTATGGTGTATAACGGGCAACATAGGTGGCTCCGCAGGCAGCAACTATTTTACAAAGGTCAAATGGAGGTTCTGGGTTACCCGAAGTAGTGGTCGAAGTCTTTGCATACTGGGGTGTGGTAGGGGAGACCTGTCCACCGGTCATGCCATAAATACTGTTATTAGCACAGATAACGGTCATTGTGATATTTCTTCTTGCGGCATGAATTAGATGATTACCGCCAATCGCTGCAATATCCCCATCACCACTGATAACGACAACTTTTAATTCTGGGTTCACCAGTTTTACCCCGGTTGCATAGGCAATGGCACGACCATGCAGGGTATGCAGGGTATCGGCAGCAAAATGGGGACTGGGAATCCAGGCACCACAGCCGATGCCTGAAACAAAAACCATCCTATTGTAATCAAGATTAAGCTCATCAATCGCTCTTAGTATCGCACCCATCAGAATACCGTGTCCACAACCAGAACAAAATGGGGTAGGAAATACTTCCTGGCGTAAATACTTATATAACCTTTTACTCATTCTTTAACGCTTGATAGATTTCTTCCGGATAAATTGCTTCGCCTCTAGTTTTTGGCAATGACATTACTTTTTTATCACAAAGACACTTTTCAATCTCATGCACTAATTGCCCACGATTCATTTCTGGAACTAGGACCGTCTTACAAGACTTAGCTGCTTGTTTAAGTTGTTTTTCGGCAAAGGGCCAGATTGTAATGAACCTAAATAATCCAGCTTTGATTCCTTCTTCTCTTGCTCTTTGCATTGCGGCATAAGCGCTGCGCGCACTTGAACCAAATGATACTAATAAATGTTCACAATTTTCAGTAAAATAGGATTCGGTTCGAACAATCTCATCCGTATGATTGTCGATCTTAGCACAAAGTCGCTTTACCAATTTCTCATGAACATTCGGGTCTGAGACCTTGCGAAAGCCTAATTCATTATGGGTGGAGCCAGTAATAAGCAACTTTGCCCCCTGTCCAAACTTTGGCATTGGCGGCACACCGTCTTCGCTTTGTGTGCCAAATGGTGGTTCTTGCCCGGTCTGAATTCTATCTAAAACTTTAATCTCGGGATTGATGTATAAACTCTCTTTTAGATGTCCAATCACCTCATCAGCCAGGAATATAACCGGTACCCGATACTTTTCCGAATAGTTGAATGCTTCGATTGTCAAATCATACATCTCTTGAACCGACCAAGGTGATAGTCCAATGATTCGGTGGTCGCCATGCGCACCCCATCTTGCTTGCATAATATCACCTTGTCCAGGACGGGTCGCCTGTCCGGTGGCTGGTCCGGCCCGCTGGACATCAACGATGAGGCAAGGAGTTTCGGTCATTAATGCATAACCTACCCCTTCCAGCATTAAACTGAAACCAGGTCCAGAAGTTGCGGTCATTGTTTTAGCACCTGCCCAGGAAGCACCAATCATTGCCGAGATTGAACCAATCTCATCTTCCATCTGGATAAAAGCGCCGTTAACCTCAGGAAGTCTAACCGACATATGTTCCATAATTTCACTTGATGGAGTAATCGGATAGCCTGCGTAGAACTTACAGCCAGCCGCTAATGCTCCTTCAGCACAGGCGATATTTCCGGACATAAAATGCTTGCCCGGCTCAAGCAAACTTTGTCGGAAGATTTCAGGCATTTTTTCTTTCAACTAAAAA
>JAOUPE010000366.1 GCA_029880025.1 Caldifarciminota bacterium | reverse complement strand
CTTTGCCGAAAGGTCTGCCAGGCTGTGTCAGCAGAAATCTGGTTCTAACAAAAAATCTGATATTAAATCTAAAAAGGCTATTCTGACTGAATACACCGAATCGATTAATTCTAAGCGTTTTCAACTTAGTGAAAAGGAAAAAGCAAGCCTGAATAGATTATCTTTAAGACTAAAAAAGACGATGTGGGATAATGCGGGAATTGTCCGGTCCAACCAAAGCCTGCAAAAAGCCGGGCAGGAAATCTCGGCGATTGAGCATGATGCGGATAAAGAATTTTCCAAAGATATAGTTAATCCAGAAATTCTCGAACTTAAGAATATGCTTGTGATTGCCAAATTGATTTTCTTCTGTTCCTTAAGACGTAAAGAATCAAGGGGCTTACATTATAATATTAACTACCCTGACCCTGATGATAAAAATTTCCTTAAAGATACGATTGTGACTAAAGATGAAATCGGTTAAGCAACCTTTATCAAAGGACAATCCAATCCTTAACCAATTTGCCAATTACCTCATAGTAGAACGAAGTCTATCTAAGACTTCGGTATCCTTATATACTTCCGATGTGCGTCAGTTTTTTTCAATCTTCGGAAAACGAGAAGAAGTCAATTTTGCTAAGATTGGTTCGGAGGATATCCGCCGCTACATTTCAATGCTTAGCTCTTTAGGATTGGTCAGTTCTTCGGTTGCGCGTAAGATTAGTTCGATTAAGATATTCTTTCGTTTTTTAGTGTCGGAAAGAATTGTCAATACTGACCCGACTGAAAATATCGCCTTACCCAAAGTCGCCAAGAAATTGCCATCGATTCTTACTGTCAATGAAGTCGTTCAGATTATCAACTCTACCCAATTCGGAAATCAGGAACGCGGTGTCAAAGAATTTCGCAGCTGGGCAATGTTAGAAACACTGTATGCGACAGGGGTCAGAATCTCGGAACTGCTATCGTTACGAATGAGTGACATCTCTTTAGCCGAAGGGTTTGTTCGGGTCATCGGAAAAGGCAATAAGGAGCGGATTGTGCCTATGGGGCGATTGGCAATTGAAGCAATAAAGGAATACTTGCAGCACGCACGCAGTAAACTTTTAAAAGGCAGAGCTTCGGAATATCTCTTCCTGAATTATCGCGGACAGAAGCTTTCACGGATGGGATTCTGGAAAATTCTGAAAGAAAATTTAAAGCGAGCAAAAATCGGTAAACGTGTTACTCCTCATAGCTTTCGTCATTCCTTTGCCACGCATCTCTTAGAAGGTGGGGCAAACCTACGGGCGGTTCAGGAAATGTTGGGTCATTCCAATATTACAACGACCCAGATTTATACTCATCTTGACCGCAAATATTTGAAAGAGGTTTATAAGACGTTTCATCCCAGAGGATAAAACAACTTTGTTATTGACAGCTATTAAGACTTTGGTTAAATTGTAATAATAAAGATGCTTTGAAAGTGTTTAAAAAGGAGGTAAAATGATAACAAAAACCGTAGTAAAAAAACTGACCTTATCCCTTACCATAGGCGCTATCCTCTTATTAGCTTCATCAGGTTTAGCTCAAATCACCTGGACTACGATGTTTCAAGCACCAGGACCCTTATGTGACGGTATGACCTGGGACGGAGAATATATCTGGATTACTTCAGAAACACCAGCCAGAGTCTATAAGATAGATTCGATGGGTGTGGCAATTGATACCATACCAGCACCAGGTTCACAGCCGACCGGTTTAACCTGGGATGGTAACTATCTCTGGGTTGGCAGTTATGGAACACGAAGAATTTATAAAGTCGATCCAGTTACTGGCTCAGTTGATACTTCGTTTCCCGCACAAAACACTGTTTCTAACGAGGGTTTGGCTTTTGATGGAACTTACCTCTGGCATACTAACTGGTCTGATAACATCATTCGGAAATTAGATACGCTATTTGTTCAGCAAAGACAATTTCCTGCTCCTGGTAATGGTTCTACTGGTTTAACCTGGGACGGCACCCATCTCTGGAATTCGGACCAAAACCGGGACAGTGTCTATCGTATTGACCCAGCCAATGGTCAAGTTGTTCAAAGGGAGATCGCGCCGGATACAGTAATTCAAGATTTGGCATTTGATGGCACTCATCTCTGGGCATGCGGCTATTTTTCGCAGACAGTCTATCGCAGTTCGCCAATTGTTGGGATAAAAGATAATCGAACCAAAACCGACCTTGCAGCTTCTTTTCAATTGAAACTTTATCCTAATCCATGCCATCGGAATGTAATACTCTCATATCAACTATTGGAAGCATCTAATGTGCATATTAGCCTTTATGATGCGACTGGAACTTTAGTTTCGACTTTATTCAGTGGTCAGCAGTCAACCGGCATCAAATCGTTGCAATGGGAAAGACCAGGTTCGGTTCC
>JAOUPE010000365.1 GCA_029880025.1 Caldifarciminota bacterium | reverse complement strand
TCTGGCACCAACGATTATCCCACAAATATTTGCACCGCCGAGATACTGTAATCCCTTAGCCAGAATATTGCCGGTAGCGATACTCGGCACGATTAGAATATCAACATCGCCGGATACCCGACTCGCCACCTTCTTGATTTTGGCGCTATGGGTGGAAAAGGCGATATCCAATGCCAACGGTCCTTCGATAATCGCATCACCAAATTCGGCTTGCTCTGCCATCCGCGTTATAATCGCCCAATCCAGGGTTTCGGTAATATTCAGATTTACTCTTTCGATGGCGGAAAGAAGCGCAACCTTTGGCTGAAGGATGCCTAAAAAATTTGACAATTCGATAGCGTTTTTGACGATGTCAATCTTGCGGCGTAAATCAAGGTCAATATTCATTCCGCCGTCCGAGACAAAAAGAACTTTGTGGTAACTCGGTAAAGATAGCAATGCCACATGGCTCAGTATCCGCTCCCCGCGCAAGCCTTGTTTTTCGTCAAGGATTCCTTTCAAAAACGTGGCGGTGTTAACCTGCCCTTTCATTAAAAAGTCGCCATTCTTATCGACGTAAGATATCGCTTTCTTTAATGCCTCACTTTCGGTCGGCGAGTGATGGATTTCAAAATCAGCCAAAGGTATCTTTAAACTCTCGGCAATCTTTTCGATTCTTTCTTTATCGCCAAATAGTATGCCGGTTGCAATATTTTCCTGTTTCGCTTGATGCAGGGCTTCGATTGTTGGAAAATCCTCGGCGCAAACCACAACACAACTTTTCTGCCCCTGCTCTTTAGCTTTTTTTAATAGCTCTTGAAAATCTTTCATTGACGCTTTACGCTATAGGCTAAACGCATGACGCCAGATTCTTTTATAATTCGTAATGCGTATTGCGTGTGGCGTTTAGCGTGATTAACACCCATAATATAATTTGCATTCAAACGGATGGGGTCGTTGGGCAACCGATTCGGCTTCTTTCTCCTTAGCTTGGATATAAATATCAATCAGTTCGCTTGGGAATATATTGTTTTTGGTTAAATACTCTTGGTCGTCTCTTAACTCGGTTAAAGCCTCATTTAAAGTTCGGGGTAGCTTCTTAATTTTACCCTTTTTTGCCGAAGCGGTGCTGATTGGCTCAATTTTGTTTTTCACGCCATCCAAGCCGGCTAAGAGCATACCGGCTAAAGCAAAATAGGGATTGCAAGTCGCATCTGGAATCCGATATTCAATCGCCATCTGAGAAGAAGATTTAATATAACCTGGAATTCGGATGGCTGCGGTTCGGTCGGCAAAAGAAAAGAATAAAGCTGCCGGTGTCTCAAAACTGGCAATCAATCTTCGAAAAGAGTTTGTGCTGGGATTAGTCAAGGCACAAAGCCCTGGGGCATGGGAAAGGATGCCGCCGATAAAATACTCGCCCAGTTTTGACAATCGATTTCTAACATTATTAATCCCGAACCGGGAACGATTTCGCTTTGCCAGATAATGGTGCAGGTGCATGCCAGAGCCTGGCTCATCAAAGATTGGTTTGGGCATAAAGGTTGCACTCTTACTCAAACTCATTGCCAGATTTTTTACTAAATATTTGATTAATAGAATCTGGTCAGCCGACTTAAGGGCAGGTACGAATACGGTTTCGATTTCGACTTGCGAAAAACGTCCACCTTCGTGGTGGTGATATTTTACTTCAATTCCGACCGAATTGAGCATTTCAACAATTTTCGAACGAATATCCGAACTGCGGTCAAATGGTGGGGCTAAATGGTAACCACTGCCTTTAAAGACCAGATAGCCGGTCTTATCTTCCCATTGCAACTCTTCGGTTTCAAACTGGGCATAATTCAGACTCTTGTCGGTAATGATTTTGACCCGGTCGAAAATATAAAATTCAAATTCGGGTAAGAAAAGAACCTTATCACTGCCCAGTTCTTTCTTTATCAATTCCTCGGTCTGCTTCAGGATAAATCTTGGGTCTCGCTCATAGCGTTTAGCGCGGTGGGTATCGAAAATCTCGGCAAAAAAGGATAGGGTTGGTTCTTTTGGGATTGGGTCAATAAAGGCGGTATTCAAATCCAGCATGAGTATCATATCACTGGCACTCACTGGTTTAAAACCAGGTAAAGAGGAACCGTCAAACCCTAAACCCTGGTCAACTACTTTATCAATCCTTTTTGCCGGAAAAGTGATATGGCGTAATCGACCAAAAATATCCGAATATTTCAAATCAATATATTTAATCTTCTGCTCGCGGATTAATTTTTCAACTTCTGATAATAACATTGGACAGTAAGACTACTAAAGAAAACTCACCTTGTCAAGATTGAGCAATCAAACCATACAAGCATCATCCAAAAGAAACGAGTATAAGCAAGACAACCTCTTGCCTTTTTCTAAACGAGAAATATATCCCG
>JAOUPE010000364.1 GCA_029880025.1 Caldifarciminota bacterium | reverse complement strand
AAACTGTTCCATTGGCGAGCCCTTCCTCCATCCCCAATTTGAAGAAATTCTCAATTACATCGACAGTCAAGGAAAACTTCTTGAAATGGCAACAAATGGACAAGCTTTTACTAACAGAACCATTAATGCCCTTTTAGGAAAGTTGATTCATCTTTGCATATCTCTTGATGCCGCCACTAAAGAGACTTACGCCAAAATTAGAAATGACCGCTTTGATTCCATTATTCCCAAGCTACATTTGCTAAATCAAAAAAGAAAGAAAGCAGGCAATTTGCCAAAAATCTATATGGTTTTTATGCCCATGAAGGTTAATAAAGATGACCTGGAAGCCTACTTCAAACTCTGCAGAGATATAGAAGTCGACCAATTAACTCTTCGGCCACTCAATTATTTAGAAAAACCTGAAATTGAGCATGATAGAGGGGGGTATCACTTCAATTATGAAGAGGAATTACTCAATGGGGAAGAGCTGAAAGAAATATTTGATAAATGCAATGAATTATCTAAAAAATACGGAGTTAAAGTAGGTAATCAGTTCGATTTTGGAAATATCACTGAACCGGCACAAGAAATTAAACAAAATTCTAATTCATGCTTGCCATCTTCCTCAATTGACAACATTGAGGATAAGAATTCTCCAAATGAATCTGAAATAGAAAGCGATCTGGGTGCTTCAAAATTTCCTCTCTGCCGAGAGCCCTGGCAAAGCTATTATATTCTTCGTCGAGGTATCCTCCCCTGCTGTTACGGATATAAGCCCATAGCCCTTATGAATGAGTGGGCTACCGCCTGGAATTCGCCTGTATTACAGGATATCAGGAAACATTTGAGCAAGGGTAGCTTTAGCTCTTATTGTCGCAAAAGTCTTGCCTGCCCGATAGTCCAAAGGTACCGTTCACCAGAAGAAATACAAAGACCCCCACAAATAAAAATAAAAGGATATGCCTTCCTGCGGTCTGTCAACAGGTTATTCTTTCGCGTGCCTAGTAAGATATATCGCTTTTTAGGGTTTAAGATTTAAGCCAATCCATTATCCGTTTGACAAATCTTTAATAGGTCTAATATACCATATTTTTCAATCAATTAGGTGCTATTTCAGACACGCTTAACTTTACACTGCCTAATAATTATTTGCTGATTTCAAAAATTCTCTCTATTTCCCTTTGATATAGGTCTCTGGCTAAATTTTCCCACGCCTCTTCTTCATCAGGAGGAAGGGAATTTATTTCGTCAATTACTTCTTGTTTAAGCGTGAGAGTTAATATTTTTTTGTCTTTTTTGAAAGTAGCCTTTAAGCCCTCTCCCTCTACAAGAGAAATATTCCTCTTTCCCATGGTGCAGCCAGTGGTAAACTGCACTCCATCAACGAAGCAAGATTCAGGAGGTTCTGGGAGGGTTTCAATAATGGCCTCGGTTTTCATGGGGTCTTTTTCTAATACTTGATTAGCAAATAAACCGGCTCTCAGGCCTAAAACCAGATAGGGACCTAAATGTCCGTGGAATTTAACTGCTTGTGACAAGAGCTCTTCGTTTTGAACCATATTGTTTTCTTTTCCATCATACCCGATACACACGACAAAGGCAAAAAACAAAATGGATAAAGTTACCACAAGGATTTTATTAAACACGGTCTCCTCCTAAACACTTAGCGTTGTCCTCAGTATAAAAGTTCCTCTTTTTATCACCCTATTCACTCGTTTGGCGCATTATTATACACCTCATAGATAAATTCCACAGCCATAGATTGGCAAGCCCTGAATCTCACCGTTAAGCCGTTCGTCATCTCCTTGAGTTCATTTATAGACTATAATATTCCCCTTCCTGGCTCACGCCTAAAAAGAATACGACACCTTGAAGACGATGCCCCTGCCGGGGGAATCCACCCCTTGTTCGTCGGCAGAAAAGCGATAGGTGCGGTTGAGCAAATTTCGGGCAATAGCGAACAGAACTACATCTGGATTGAGCTTATAACCGAAAATGGTATCCAGCAGAGTGTACCCCGCTATTTCCATCTCCAGCGGACCGGAGTCTCTTTTGGCAGCGGCTATGGTGACCGTTGGCTCTACCCAGAAATTGCCTGGCGAGAACTTGGCACCGAAGGTGATGCGAGAAGTCGGAATATAATTAAGGGAGTCGTGAGTCTCTTTTTCTCTACCCAGCATATGGTGAAAATTAACCAGGAATTCACAATCTTCAATGGGCCAGAAATAAAACTCGCCCTCAATACCGGTGATGCGACCCTGGGTCAGATTCCGGTAATAATACTCTTCTTCACCTGCACCGCGGTATTTCTCTATCATATTGCTCACCAGGTTGCTGAAGCCATAGATTGAAGCGTAATATTTATCATGAAGGTATCGCAGCCCGACATCCAGATTCAGGCTCCTCTCCGGGAG
>JAOUPE010000362.1 GCA_029880025.1 Caldifarciminota bacterium | reverse complement strand
CCAAAACCCAAAAATAACAAATAGAAACTAGATTAATAACCGTGGGTAATTCTTAATACTTCTTCTAAGGTGGTGACGCCTTTCCGAACTTTGTCTAAGCCGTCATCACGCATTGTCTTAAATCCCTTGCTGATTAAAAAATTTTGCATGGCTTCGGACGAGGCTTTTTCGACAATCATCTTTCTTAACGAATTGTCAATGATTAGAAGTTCGTATAAACCAATTCGGCCACGATAGCCAGTATCGTTGCATTCAGAACATCCCTTGCCCTTGAACAAATTAGTCGATGAATCAAGGTGAAGATGGGATGATACTTCTCTAATCGCATGATAGGGTTCTTTACAGAATTCGCAGATACGGCGTGCCAGGCGCTGGGCTATGACACCGATGACAGTAGAAGAAACGAGAAATGGTTCGATCTCCATATCGATAAGTCGGGTCAAAGCAACACAAGCATTATTGGTGTGAAGGGTGGAAAATACTAAATGGCCGGTGAGTGCTGCCTGAACCGCAATTTCAGCCGTTTCGGCGTCTCTAATCTCTCCAACCATGATGATGTCCGGGTCTTGTCGCAATATCGACCGTAAACCGTTAGCAAAGGTCAAACCGGCTTTGGGATTAATCTGGGACTGCCGAATCAATGGTAGATGATATTCAACCGGGTCTTCCAGCGTTATGATGTTATCTTCTTCACTTCTAACCGCATCTAATGCGGCATAAAGCGTGGTTGTCTTACCGCTACCAGTCGGACCAGTTACCAGAATAATACCATAAGGGCTGCGAATCAAGGCGCTAAATTTTATCAGGTTTTCGGGTGAGAATCCTAAGTCGGCTAAGCCGAGCAATACTGATGTTTTGTCTAAAATTCTTAATACACAGGCTTCACCATAAATTGTGGGAAAGGTTGAGACACGGAAGTCAATCCTTTTGCCCTCGACCGCCATCTCAAATTGACCATCCTGGGGTCTTCGCTTTTCCGCAATGTTGAGTTTAGAGAGAATTTTAATACGTGAAACTACTGGCATCTTCATTGTATCCGGAGTCTCGGCAACAATTCGTAGAATGCCATCGACTCGGAATCGAATCCTTAATGTTTTTTCGTCCGGTTCAAGATGGATGTCGGAGGCACGTTCCTTGAGCGCTTGCTGAATTATCTTGTTAACAAATTTTACAATCGGAGCTTCGGAAGCAAGTTCCTCGATAGATTTGCCCTCCTCAACCGATGTTGCTTTCGGCTCGGTCGAAGATGCTTCTTGGTCAATCACCGTTATCGCTTCGGTTAATGATTTGTCACCTTTGCTACCGTAAAAACGGTTGATCGCATTTTCAATAGAATCGAGCGGAGCTAAGACCGGACTGATTTCTAAGCCGGTTAATAAAGAAAGTTCATCAATCGGTCCAATATCCTGAGGATTTTCCATGGCGACGGTAATGGTATTGGCAACCCGAAATATTGGAACAACTTTATACTCGCGAACAAATTTCTCCGGAATTAAGGCGATTATCTCCTGGTCGATGACATAAGAAGATGGGTCGATATATGGAACGTTTATTGTCTTGGCAACCGCTTGATACAAATCATCTCTGCTCACAAAACGATTGCTGATAAGAATCTTCTCCAATTCGGTATTGTGGGCAGCACTGTCGTCACAAGCCCGTTTGAATTGATTTTCACTTATTTTACCGTCTTGGACTAAAACTTTATGTAACAGTTCTTTATCCATTTTGCCTCACTCTATGTTTGCTTATTTTTAGATCTTAATTGAGGGTTTCCACTATTTAAGAGTTCTTTGATTTTCGCCAATAAAGATTCTGGTTCAAAGGGCTTGGTCAGATAACCACTAGCCCCGACTTTCATCGCCAATTCGTAATCTTTGATTTGGGTCCGGGCACTGAGAATAAGGATTGGGATTTTCATATACATGCGGTCATACTTCAGAATCCCACAGACTTGATAGCCATCGATGCCGGGTAACATCAAGTCTAAAACGATTAAATCGGGTGATACTTTGCGTGCCTTTTCTAAAGCCTCGGCACCATCACCAGCCGTTACCACGTCATAACCAGCCGATTCTAATATCTTCTGCACGAGCAAGAGGATATCTTTTTCGTCGTCAACGATTAGAATTCTTTTTTCATTAAATTGAGCCATCTTTGATTATTTGGTCAATTCCGCCACTTTCTCGAGTAGGGTTTTGGTCTCGAATGGTTTTTTAACATAATCGTCCGCACCCACTTTGATTCCTAACTCATAATCTTTAGATTCGGACCGGGCGCTGAGAATAAGAATCGGGATATTCATATAAAGCCGGTCGTGCTTAAGCATGCCGCAGATTTGATAACCATCTAATCCGGGTAAGATTAAATCTAAAATGATTAAATCGGGCAGGGTCTTACGCGCTTT
>JAOUPE010000363.1 GCA_029880025.1 Caldifarciminota bacterium | reverse complement strand
ATACCCCCTCCATACAGAAATTAAATATAAAAAATTAAATATCAAATATTTAGAAGAAAATTTTGCTTGATTTTTGGTAAACCTTTAGGTATTACTTATCTTAACGAAAAATTATGCTGGAAAATAAAGGCAGCTTAACTAAAGAGATGATACGGCTTCTGAAAAAACAACGGGAGAAAGCGAATCTGACACAAGCTGAAATTGCTAAGCGGCTTGGTCTATCACCAAAGTCGGGAAAGATGTATATCTCAGCCTTTGAAAGCGGCAAGAAAAAGAATTCTTCGATAGAGACAATTCTGAAATACCTTAGAGCCTGCGGTGCTTCGTGGACCGAATTTTTTAAACAGCTGGATGCGATTGATTTTAAGCTGAAATACTCTCACAACAATCATTTGTCGCTAAAAAGCTCGATTTTAATGATTAAATGAAAGTTATTTAGAGAATGACTCGGAGCCTAACTTAAAATTTTCTTATTGGCGCCAGCGGGTGGATTTACCTCTGACATCGATATGGATACAGGGACCGACACCGGAAACTCGACGATACCAGCCTAAACCACCCACTATATCCGGGCGCTCCATATCCAATTCATTGGCGATATCAAAAAGAATCTTAGAATCCCTTGAATTATGACGACCATCGTGATTTAAATCGTCAATCAGACTGTCATGGTCTTCGTCAACAAACAAATCAGCTGCACCGCCGTAGATATGAGCACTGTGCCGTCCCGCCCCACCACCAGTATTATATCTTGGTGTTCGATAGCCGCTAAAGACAAATAATTTCGAACAAGGATAACCCTTATCCCGAATCTTCTCTTGTAAAAGTTCTAATTTTAGAATCAGCTCTTCTTTGAGAACCAAATACTTTGGAAAACCACCGGGTTGCCGGCAGATAAAATCTTTAAGCACAAAGTTAGGTGAAAGCCGGGTGCTCTCATTTTCCGCAGTTGCCTCGATGAACCCTTCGGGGGTTTTCAATTTCGGATGGGGTGAAGGTGATTTGGGATAATAACCAATCGAATATTGGTTAAGCCGTCCTCGCTGTAAATTTTGAAATGACTTCATGACAAAAAGGTTAATCGTTTTAATCGATCGATTCATAATCATTAAAGGATAAAAACCTGATTCTTGAGGGGCAACCCAAACTTTTTCAAAGGGGTCAACCGGTAAAAGCTCACCACCCGAACAAGCCCAACCAAAATTACCTTTAAGATTCTTTCGAATAATTTTGATTCGCAGCGATTCACCGGGCATGACGAATCGTGCCAAAACATCCCAATCATAAATTTGACCACCAATTTCTAATGCAAATGAGCCTTGATCCAAGTCAGTACTTTCGATTGGTGCAATCGGTGATAGATTTGGTTCGGCGGTGAACAGAATCGTTAAAAGGAGTAGCGACTCCACGACCATGACTTGGTCATTAAACTGAAAAAAATCCCAAATGTCAATAAAAAATTACTGTTCACTCTCAATTAAAATTTTCTTATGGAAATTTCATCGCTAAGAAACAAAATATTGACAGTATACAAAGTTATGGTATCTTTTCTCAGACAATGATTAAGCAAATGAATCGCAAATTTATTCTGACCGAAATAATTGTATTGCTAATTGTATTTACCGCCTGCGATTTCTTAAATTCCAATCAGGACTTTGAACCAACCGGTAATTCTTTTACGCTTAATCCTAATATCGAATTAATTCAAATCCAGGCGAGTCGTGTTCAATTCAATCCATCCGGAACATTCTCTTTAGATTTTATCTGCCAAAGTAAATCGCCAAATGTTGAAACCGCGACTTTGCCGGCTGGACTTTTCTTCCTTGCCCAGAATAAGAAAGTGCAGAATACAATTATCGTCAAGGACTATAAAATTTCGGCATCTAATTTAGTTGATACATTTAGCATTGGCACCTTCAGTGTCAATGAATTTAAGGCAGTGCCCGGTGATTCGGATTTTTATAATATCGGTCCCATAACTGACCATACCGATTTGCTGCGCATAATCGCTATTGTAAAAGGTAAAAAGCTTGATGCCTCGAATGTGATGACCGTGCAGCATGCAATCTATCAGGTGACGAGTGATGACAGTTTAGGTCAGGTGATGCTGGACAGCTTAGAAAATCTGCCCGATTCCACTCCTCCTTTATTGGCAAAAGTAAAGAAACACTAAAGCCGGACAAAACCTTCAAAAAGAAAAAAGCCGGAAAACCAGTTACTCTTCTGGTGCTGCGATTAATCTTAAAATAGCATTTAAGTCTAAGCTAAAGAATTATTAATTGTTCTTTCGGATTTTGGTTGACCGGATTGATAGCTGGAAATCTAACCCAAGTAAAAGCGTGCTCGGAAAATTTACAATCTCGTAGAAAGGAGGTGATCCAGCCGCACGTTCCCGTACGGCTAC
>JAOUPE010000361.1 GCA_029880025.1 Caldifarciminota bacterium | reverse complement strand
CTGTTAGATATTAAGCCTAAAATGACCCGCCAATACCAGCAATAAATACAAGCGGCACACGATCATAGCGAATAATCCGGCGGTCACCGGATGAGTCGATGTATTCCTGCAGCATATAGGGATTTTGCCCATTGAGTAAGTTTATAAATTCTACATATACGTAGGGCGAGAGCGGTAAATGAGGGGCTTCCTTTACCAACTTCATATCGAGCCGATGATAGATTGGTGCACGCGCCGAATTTGGAACGCCTAATCTGTAACCATTCGTCGAATCTTGCACAACCGGGGTGTAGGGAAGACCGGTGGCAAGATGAAATGCGGTAATCCAGGTCCAGCCGTCTCGAAAATAACGATGGAGTCGTAAACTTAAGGCATGACGCCGGTCATACTCACCATAACATATTTTGGTGAGATTTGATTCGAGTCGGTCGGTTCTTGATAAAGCATATAAAAGTTCACACCATAAATTTTTTTCTCTGCCGTATAAAACCGTCAGTTCTATTCCCTTGCTCCTTCCGTAACCAATCGACGTCCAATTGGAATCAGAGTTCAAAAGCGGTAGATTAGCGAGTCTTCGATAATATGCTTCAACCTTAAAGTCGACCGGTATGTTAGGGCGAAGTTGAACCGAAAAAGAGTATTGTTGGGCTCGCTTCGGTAATAGCATCGCTTCACCTGGTTTGAGGGTGTCTAAAATATTTGTTATTGGAATATATGTCTTATGAAAGAAAGAACTGCGCAGCAGCCTAAAAGGATGTTGATACGAATCACGATAGCCACCAAAAAGAGTAACAGTTTTGTGAACCTGCCAATTCATGCTTATTCTTGGCGCTAAATTTATCCCTTTGGTCCAGGTCAGGCTACCCAAGCGTAATCCGGAATTGAATAAAAGATTCGGCAGCAACTCAAATGTGCATTGTCCGTAGGAATTAGATTTTGCTGATTTGTGAGTGTCGCTGGTCTTTTCTATTGCAATCTCTTCACCAACAAGACAATTTAGCCGTTCGCTTGCATTCCACGATAATTCTATCCGGTCGGTGATAATTTCGTGACCGTATTCTTTTTGTGGTCCGTAAAACATACGACTACCCGAAAGAAGGTGATTAGTGTAGCTTAGGTTAGTTTCCAAACCGATTGTGCCGGTATGAGAATAACCCATTTGGTAAAGGCTAATTTCCTCGGCATGCTCATCACCGAAATCATCCGATGCTTTAATAAAACCAGCCGTTAGGCGGTCGGCTGAACCGATATCTAAGCCTGATTTCAAGGCAAAATCAAAGAAGTTCGGTTGATATGCAGCTCCTAATGGTCCGAATTTGATATGATAAAATGTTTTTCGTAAAGAGGCACCGATATCAAACCGCTTAACCTTGCACCAGGCAGCGCTGCGCAGTCCGATTGCGTCATAGGCAAAACAACCGCCGCTTTTCTTCACTTTTTTCGAGGAGATTAATGTAACGCCGGAAAGTGCATCATAGCGGATTGGAATTGCTGATACATAAACTTTGGACTGGTCAATGAAATCGGTATTTATTATCGAGTTGAAACCGGCAAGATGCCAAGCCCACGGTAATTCGACCCCATCATAATAGATGAGGTTTTCATCGGTTGCCGCATTACGGATAATCGGCGGTCCAGACCAGACATCGCCTGACATCCCACCGCCTGGAATAAATGCAATACTTCGCAGTACATCGTCCCCGAAGTTAGCTGGCAGCTTGCGTATCTCACCTGGTTCCAGCGAGTAGCTTGGTTCGACACGAGAAGTCAGGGTTGGCTTGGAATAGACCTCAACGGTTGGTTGAGGAATGGGTTCGGGTTCGAGTCGAAAAACAAGCTGGGTATCAATATCTTGAACGATGTCACATTTTATAGTATCAGATAGATAACCGATATGGGATGCTACAATAGTTATTTCTTTTTGCGGTACATTGATGATAAGGAAATAACCCAAAGAATCGGCATAAGTTCCTAAGTCGCTGCCCAAAATTTCTACTGCAGCCCAAGGAATCGGTCTTTGGGTCTGGGCATCGATAACCCTCCCTTTCACTGTAGCGTTGATGGTAGAGAATACGGAGAGGAATATCAATAGCATCATCTTTGAAAATATAGTCCAGCAAAGAATGAAGTCAAGATTGTAAAAAATGTTTCTGCCGAGACCTGACATCCAACTCATGCATATTATGCGGGTCAAAGATTTGACTTTAGAAAGCACTCGGTATTTTTTGACAAATTCATAATAATTAATCGAGTAAAAATATTTGAAACCAAAACGATGTTTTTAACGTCTTTATATATACCGGGAATTGCTGTTTATACCAGTTATCTATTTAAATTGACCAAGTTTTTATTTTTTGGTAAAATATATAATTAAGCATCAATGGAGGAAAAAATGAAAAAGCATCT
>JAOUPE010000360.1 GCA_029880025.1 Caldifarciminota bacterium | reverse complement strand
AGCTAAAAATAAGAGCCGGAAGTAAAATGATAATTAAAAATTTCATATTTTCCTCTAATTTTTAGGAAGGGGCATTAGCCCCTTCCTTTCCTTGTTCTTTAGTATATAACCACTTTCTTTATTGCATCGGTTTCACTAGTTTTTAACTGAATAAAGTAAATTCCTTGTGCGATTCTTTTGTTCCAGGTCAAAGTATGGTCACCTGCTTCTTGCAGTTCATCCAATAAATTGCCGACCATTCTGCCATTAACGTCATAAACCCTTACTTTTATATGGTCTTTATGAGGTAAGTAATATTTTATTTCAACCGGATTAAAGAAAGATGATAAACGTAAAGATTGCTTTGCAGATGGATTTTCTTGTTCAAGACCAACAAAATCGGGTACAGTCTTTATGACCCAGACTTGTCTGCTATTACCAAATGATTCGGTCTCACCAACAATAATATATCCGCCATCTGAGGTTTGCTGGGCAACATAACCCTTGTTCCAAACTGCTGGGTCGCCGTGGATTCTTGTCCAAAGGGTATCACCATTGGCATCAATCTTTACCAGCCACAATTGAGAAGTAGACCAGCCATGACCATTTGCCATTCCGCCGATAATGTAGCCGCCATCCGATGTTGGCTGGACTGATTTTCCACCATCCGAATACGCCCATCCATACATTCTGGTCCAAAGGGCATCACCATTGGCATTAGTCTTCACAATCATAAGGTCCTCAATACCGACCGCACCTGAAGTTGCTGCTCCGACTATAACATAGCCTTCATCCGAACATTGGCAAACCCCTGACGCTCCATCATTAACACTCCCGCCATATTTCCTGGTCCAGCTTGTATCACCATTCACATTAGTCTTTATAAGATAGTAATCAAGATTGCGTCGTGAAGGTGCATTTCCATAGTATCCAGCAACAATGTATCCGCTATCGGTGGTTTGTTGAACACAGATACCAAAGTCATCGTAGATTCCACCGTATGATTTGGTCCAGATGGAATCGCCATTAGCTTCTAACTTCCTTAGAAAAACATCATAACCACCAGCTCCGAACGAATTGGTCCATCCAGTGACGATGTATCCACCGTCAAAAGTCTGTCGCACATATAGACCTTTATCGCTACTGGTTCCACCATATGTCCTTGTCCAAATTGTATCGCCATTTGCTCTTGTCTTTACAATATAAACATTGGTATCACCAGGGCTGGAAGTGTATCTTGACCCGACAATTATATAGCCGCTATCCGAAGTTTGTTGAACTGAAACGCATGCCTCATTGACACCACTGCCATAGGTTCTTGTCCACAAGGTCTCACCATTTTCATTGGTCTTTATCAGCCAAACATCAACACCACCAGCACCAAATGAAGTAGTGTGTCCGGCAATGATATACCCTCCATCAAAAGTTTGTTGGATTGAAAAACCGGCATCAATTTCAACACCACCATATGTCTTGGTCCAAAGCGTTTCTGGCGGTTGGGCATATAACCCAATTGCCCAAAAAAGTATGGTTATCCCTATGAACAATTTTATTTCTTTTTGTTCCTTCAATCTTATCACCTCTCTCGTTTCTGTTCTATTTACAATTTACCTTTTCTAATAGAAATGTCAATGGAAATAACAAAAGAGGTGTCCAAATAAGGAAGGATATGTAGTGACACTGTCCCTAGATTTTTCCCCCGGATTTATTCCTTTCAGAGATATTTTTATCTTTCCGTCATTGCGAAACCGCCTTAGGCGGAGAAGCAATCTCCTTTATCAATTGACCTGACACATCGAAAATCTTAAGCGTTGGGCGTGAAGCGTTAGGCGTAAAGCTTGCCCACGGATAACGGACACGAATCACGGTCTTCGCCGGATTCGGATAGATTTCCGGTGTTATGCATCAAACGTTGAGAGTCTCGCGTTCTTCGATTCCCACTGCTTAGACAATAACTGTGTCTTCATTATGTAATCTGCTAAAGACCGAGCTCTTCACCGACTATGATCACCGTTATAACTGGTTTGTATTTATAATTATCAAATTGCCTTTCGATGATGACAGTTTTGTTGCAGATTCTCCAAGCTGAGGAACAATCTTCACAATCCCCGGTCAAGCCGCATGGCGGCATTGGGTCGAATTCTGGATGACGTTTGACATTCATTGGAGCAGCTTTCTTCTTAATTCTTTCTAATGCCTCTTCGAGATTCTGAACAATCTTATTTATTCCAACTACTATAATGACTTTAGCTGGACCAAAGAGCATAGCAGCCACACGGTTGCCAAGCGCATCTATGTTGACAATTTTACCATCCATAGTCAGTGCATTGGTACCGGTTACAAATATGTCTGAAGTCAATGCTCGCTTCTTAAGCTTGATGTTCTCTTCAAGGGTAATTCCGTCCTGCCAGGGATTTAGAAACGTATA
>JAOUPE010000359.1 GCA_029880025.1 Caldifarciminota bacterium | reverse complement strand
TTAAAACCAAAAGTGCGGTTTTGTGGCTAAAATTTTCGGTCAAGCACACATTTTTTTATTTTTTCTAATAGAGGGACTTTCCTGAGAAACTGGGGCGATTTGCCCCAGTCCCGACAATCTTCGGTGTAGGAGGGACTTCCCAGTCCCGATATAGAAGACGAAGAGAAATTAAACACCGTCGAATCGACCCTTCGGCAAATCGCCCCCGTCCATTCTGTTCGGGTCGGGTCGAGAGACCCGATTCGGGACCAACACCGAAAACACCGATAATCCGCCTAAGATATAAAAGAATCGAGGCTTGGAAGCCTCTCCGACATTTTTTCTCTTATCTTTTTAATCGGTGTGCATCCGTGTTTATCCGTGGTTAATTTCTTCTCTCCGCTTTCTCTGCTATCTCTGCGGTTAAAAATTTCTTCTCTTTTATCTTTTTAATCCGTGTTCATCTGTGGTTAGATTTTTTCGGTGTCTTCAGTGTTTTCAGTGATTAATAATTCTTACAAAATAAAAAGGGGCTCTGAAACAGAGCCCCTTTATTTATTGTTGTCGGGCTATTTCTCAAGCACCAGTTTTCTGGTAACCTTTATATCGCCCGCATTGAAGCGTAAGATGTAGACGCCTGAAGCCAGTGTCTTCGCATCGATGAAGAATACTCCGTTCTTAGTCGGATTGGTAACCGTATGGGATTTAACCAAAGCACCAGTAACGTTGTAGAGTTTGATACTGACCGGTCCAGGAAACGGCAGGGTATATCTTACGGCTGCCTTGTTAAACGCTGGGTTGGGTGCAATGGTCAGTTTGAATAGGTCGGTCTTTACCGTATTACCCATCACACCTTGGTTAGTTGGGACAGGTTGAGAATAAGCAACCATTTCTGAAGGTAGCACGTGCCGATAGAACTCATCAGTATTCTTACCTTTAGAAAGCCAGAAGAAATCGGCAAACTTAATCATGGCGCCGCCGCCTTTCACCTTCTTATTGGATGCACCAGGCGGAACATCCCAGATATCAGCAGGGTCCATTTGAACCCAATTACCGGTATCGGACAAGACATTAACCTTCCAGAGCTCGTTCGTATTGCCGCCTTTGAGCATGTAAACCCAGTTGTTGTGATAAACCAGGGCTGCACCATCTTTCGGCTTCTTCTTCTTGCCATCGCGGTTCAACATCGTCTTGTAGTTGTACTGTCTTAACTCAGTCCAGGAATCAGCTTCAACATTGTATTTGAAGAATGAGCCGAAGTAGCCTTGCAAGACATAGACGTTTTCGCCATCAGATGCCATACAAGTGCCTTTCTTGTAACCAGTTTTGCCGCTTGCGCCAACCGGCGGACTCTTAACCTTTATCCAGGAGTCTCCGGCAATGTCATACAGATAGAAGTCGGATTGTTTGGCACCGCGTGATGCAAAGAGATAGTCGTTACCACCCTTATTGACTGGAACTAAGCCTGAACCATCCTTCACTTTTTTGGCACCGGTTGGGAAATTTGCCTTCTTGGTCCAGCCGAGTGTCTCGCCGGTATCAGGAACTGCTAAATATCTCCAGAATCCGAGCGTATTGTTGCCGCGCAGGGCATAGACGCACTTGCCATCGTCATAAGCTGCCATTGCCGCACCCTTTTTCGGGTTTTTGCCGTCATTGGATGCTTTATCACCTTTTGGTATAATCTCGAGTGGGGTCCAGGTATTGGTATTCGGGTCATAGGAGTAAAAGTCTTGTTTATTGGATGCTTTCAGGAAGTAGATTAGATTAGTTTCTTCGAGTCCTGCCATGCAGGTGCCGGATTTTGGTCGTTTGCCTGATGGCAAACTTGGCACTGGAGCCATTGTTTGCCAGGGCTGGGGTGGGACATATGGCACTACTTCAAAGGTGCTGCGCAAGGTGTCATTGAGCATATTACTATCACCTGGTATTGGCGTGCTGATGTAACAGACCACGTTATGAGTACCAAGTTCAGTAAACCGGACACTGTCAAAATCAACCGTGATACAGAGACTTGGATCCAGCGCGGTCACCGTCTTAGTCGAGGTATAGGTGAATACTCCTGGACCGGTGATGTCATAGGTCACATCAAAGGTCTCGGCAATTTCACCCCAGTTGCATACTTCAGCCCGCGGTAATTTAAAGAAGATAGTATCAACATTACCGGTCGGTGCAATGATTGTCCTGACCATGGCATCGCGGTGAATCGGCAGGGTAGTATCAAAACCGATTCCGCAAACATAGTCAATCGCAGTGCCCCAATATTGAACCGAACCGTCTGAAGCAAAGTGCCAGCGTATCATGAAGGTATCACCAAAACTGACCGGAATCTGCATCCAGTTCAGTCGCCAAGTCCGAATTAACCCAGTGTAGGCGGATTCACCTGGAATAGTATTATACCAGTAACAGGTATCGTCATAACGTTGACCATAGCCA
>JAOUPE010000358.1 GCA_029880025.1 Caldifarciminota bacterium | reverse complement strand
TTCATATCAGGCTTTTAAATTGGTTATATTTTGCCTTTAGTCTTTCCGTCTTATCGATCGAAAGTCGTAACAAATCCTTACCCGAATATTTTTTCCTGCCGTCTTCAAATGCAACCATCCGTTCGGTGCAGCAGTAGCAAGGGTCGATTGCTGCCAAACATAATGCCGCATCGGCAATCGAATATCCTTTAACTGCGACTTCATTCGATGGCAAATTCATAAAAGAAGGTGCTCGTATCTTATGACGAAACGGGTTATTCTTACCATCCGAGCGAATATAATGGAAAACTTCGCCCCGCGGTGCTTCGGTTCGACCAATACCTTCACCGGGTGGGATTTCATAAACCTTTGCTTCGAGTTCACCCTTGGGCATTTTCTTTAAGCATGCGCGGATTATTTTAGTTGATTCAAGACATTCTAATAAACGGACTTTGGCTTTGGCTAAAATATCTCCTTCCTCGAATACGACAATATTCCAATCGACTTTATCATAAGCGCCATGCGGGTCATCTTTACGCACATCGATTGCGACCCCTGAGCCACGAGCAGTTGGTCCCAGCACGCCATAAGCAATCGCATCTTTTTTCGGAAGGATTCCGACTCCTTCTAAACGGGCATGAAGTACCGGGTCGTCAAGGACTGCCTTGGTCAACATATTTACTTTGGTTTCAACATCGATAAGAACTTTTTCGATAAGTGGAATCTGGTCGTCTTTGATATCGTGGCGAACCCCACCAACCTTGTTCATAGCATAATGGTTGCGGTTGCCGGTAATCATCTCGAATAAATCTAAGACCGGTTCGCGATAACGCCAGGACCACATCCAGACCGTATTGTAACCGATGAAATGTCCAGCCAGTCCAACCCAGAGCAGGTGCGAGTGAAGTCTTTCCAATTCATGGTTAATTGTCCTTAAGTAATGAGCTCTCTCTGGAACCTGAATATGGGCACAATCTTCAACCGCCATCACATAAGCATAAGGATGGGAGTTGGAACAGATACCGCAGATACGTTCAACCAAGAAAGTAACCTGGTCGTAAGTCATTTTGGGAGAGATGAATTCATGACCACGGTGGTTGTAACCAATGTTGATTTCGAGTCCGATAACCTTTTCGCCTTCAACAATCAGTTTGAAGAATTCCGGTTCCTCTTGTAAAGGATGATAAGGTCCGATTGGAATGATACGTTTCATATTTTAGAACTCCTCCGAATGTTCTTCAAAATCATCACCCAGACCTATTTCAGGCTCAAAGTCTCTTCGCAATGGATACTTATCAGCTGGCCAATCTTCGGCGGTCAATAGTGGTAAGGGATTGGGGTGACCAACAAATTCGATTCCTAAAAGTTCCCGCATCTCCCGCTCAATCCAGTTTGCCGCTGGCAGCCAAGGCGCAATCGAATCAATCTTCGGGTCATCTTTTGGAATCAAAACTTTTAACGTATAATAAGTTCCGGTTCGGTCTTGAGAGAAGTGATAGAGGATTTCAAAGCCGTCCCGGGTATCGATGCCGGTGCAGATTGAAAATCTTAAACCATGTTCGGCAAATAGGAATTTACTTAGCTCGGTGATTTTTTCTTTAGGAATGGTTATGTATAATCGCCGGGAAGAGTGTTCATATATTTTTGCTTCGGGAAATTTTGCGCCCAATGCCTTTTCAATCGGTCTCATAATTTTCCTAATGCCTTAACTACACCCAAGATGATTGCTTCGGGTTTTGGTGGACAACCCGGAATATAGACATCGACTGGAATATGTTTGTCATAGGGACCAACCGTGTTATAAGAAGAAGTGAACATGTGCTTGGAACAGGTACAGGAACCGACACCAATCACCAAACACGGTTTTGGTGTCTGTTCATAGACTCTAAGGACCCGGGGCAAGGACTTGCGATTCAATACCCCGGTTACAAGTAAAGCATCGGCGTGTCGGGGTGAACCGACTAAAACGATACCAAATCGCTCCACATCGAAACGTGGCGTTAGAACGTCGAGAATTTCGATGTCACAGTTGTTGCAAGAAGCAGCGGCAACATGAAAAACCCAGGGCGATTTTTTTAATCCCCAAACACGAAGGTCTTTCATAGTTTCGAAACCGCCAAAATCATACTTATTATCGCTAAACCGCCTAAACCAATCCAGAAGAATTTCAATGCCTGGTCAATCCGGAGTCGAGGGTTAGTATTTTTAATAAGAACGATCAGGACGACAATCAAAAGGAATTTAGGTATTGCCCAGAAATTGGCAAAGCCGCCCCAAAATAATGTGATTAAGAATAAGGGCAGCAGGAAGAGCATCATTGCCCGGGTTAATCGGAACATCGCCAATGATGCACCGGAATATTCTAAGAAAGGTCCAGCCATTATCTCTTGTTCGGCTTCCGGTATATCGAACGGAACATAACCCAATTTGGCTTGCGTA
>JAOUPE010000357.1 GCA_029880025.1 Caldifarciminota bacterium | reverse complement strand
AAGATTGTTAAGACTCGGTGCCGAGGTACTATCGGCTCAAGAGATTTTAGCTGTAATCTTAGGACGAGGTACCGTGGGCAAACCGATTATGAATATTGCACAAAACCTCTTAAGTAAATTCGGCAACTTAAAATCAATTGCCGAAGCTTCGATTGAAGAACTCTGTAAAATCGAAGGTGTCGGCATAGCCAAAGCCTGTCAAATCAAAGCCGCTTTAGAACTCGGCAAAAGAGCTGACAGTTATCCAGAAGATGAAAAAAGAATCGAAATTAAAACTGCCCAAGATGCTTTGAAAGTTGTGAAACAGAAATTGAAGGATAAGAAGAAAGAATATTTTCTATTACTTCTTTTGGATAGTAGAAATCAATTGATTCGACCAATCGATATTTCGATGGGCAGTCTTGATGCTACGGTTGTGCATCCCCGCGAGGTTTTCAAAGAAGCAATTACGGCATCGGCTGCTTCGGTCGTCTTGGTTCATAATCACCCATCCGGCAATCCTGAGCCATCCGATGACGACCTGAATTTAACCAAGCGTTTGGTTCAAGCCGGCAATCTTTTGGGTATTGAGGTCTTAGACCATATTATCATTGGTTCGCAGGGTCATTATAGTATGAAAAGTCACAATCTAATCTGACTTTTAGCGAAGTATTAACTTGTCATAAAGTCGTTCAAAGCCAGTTATAACCAAACAGAAAATGCTTGACAAATTCTTCAAAATTGCTATATTTTAAGTCATGAGGCTTTTCAACTTTTACCATATCTTAACTTTACAACCTAATAGAAACGAGAACCTGCGTTTTTGCGATTGGCACAGATTCTACAGCATATTTTATTTAAATCCAATCGCTAACTGTAAAGAGGGCAAGATGACTACAGAGTCGTATTCCCTTTTATAATCAAAAAGGAGGAGCCATGAAGTATAACAACCTAATTAAATTCCTCATTATCTTATCAATCGTCACCACAGCATTCGGGCTTGAGTGGAAATCTCTTGGAATTGAACCCCGTCGCTCAGTTTCGATGATAGTAGACAGCCTTAACCAAAGGATAATTCTTTTTGGTGGGACTAGTATGTATACGACTGGTCGGTGGTATAGCGATGTCTGGGAAATGTCTTTAGATAGTATCCAGGGCTATATGTGGCACAAATTACCAGTTTCAGGAACACCGCCTGCTCCCAGATGCGACCACTCAGCAGTTTATGACTCAAGAAATCAGAGAATGATAGTATTTGGCGGATGGACAGCTGGTGGCTTTGTAAATGATGTGTGGGCATTAAACTTAACGATTGGTCAAGAAAGTTGGGTAAGGTTGAATCCGTCAGGAACACCACCGGTTCCTCGTTATGATGCATACACCATCTATCATCCAAGACGCAATTCTTTAATCATTTTTGGCGGTACTGGTCACTATACTCGTTATGGTGATGTTTGGGAATTAAAGTTGGATAGGATGGTTTGGCAAGAAATAACGGTCTCTGGAAATAAACCTGCTGCTCGCGGCGGCGGCGGTGAGATGTTTGACCGCACTAATAACCGAATGATTATCTTTGGCGGGTCCTGCTTAGATTATGCTTACAATGAAGTATGGGCATTAGACTTGACACTCGGTAATGAACAGTGGACTCAACTTCGTCCCACTGGCTATATGCCAGCAGCAAGGTCAGATATCGCTTATGGTTCTGACCCAAGAAGAGGAACAAATAAATTTTATGTCTTTGCTGGTTGGACCTTTCCTCACTCGCCCTATTACAACGACCTTTATGTGCTTGACCTAAACTCTCTGGTCTGGACAAGATTAAATCCGACTGGTGACTTACCAGAGGAAAGACGAAATCCCACTGGTGTTTATGATTTCTTTAACGACAACTTCTTTGTCTTTGGCGGTGATTTTGGTGGAGGATATTATGGCGAAACATTTTACATAAACCTGAGTTCGGATGATATTCAAGAATGGCAATCTAAACCAATGATAACCGTAACACCTTCACTTTTCGTTAACTCCACTACTACTGGTAAAGTCCGAATTCGTTATATTCTGCCAAAGACTTGTAACATAAATTTAAAAATTCTTGATACTAATGGCAGAATAGTACGAAATCTCTTCTCCGGTAAGATAAATTCTGAAAGCGACTGGTTATTATGGGATATGAAAGATAATAATGACCGAACCGTAAGCTCAGGGGTCTATTATTGTTTTTTAGAAACCGAGGATACCGGAATATCGAAAAAATTCGTTATTGCGAAATAATATAAAACGGTCTAAGCAATAAAATCAAATAGGACCAATAGGTCAACTACTAAATTGTCGGCAAATTTTATCTATAATCATTGATGATTTAGAGTCTGATTTTTTCGCTGAATCGTTGTATTCTCCTTTTAGCGGTTAGTCTTATCCAATTAATCGCAGATTGCATAGGTGTC
>JAOUPE010000356.1 GCA_029880025.1 Caldifarciminota bacterium | reverse complement strand
GGGTAGTTTTGAAACTAAGTGTACCACGCAGCTTTTTGATGATATGAATACTTCTAATGATAGACAGGTTGGTTCGGTATTTGTTGGATTTTTAGATGTTGGAACTATTGCGATTTTATCACCGCCAGCAATAGTTGATTCGGGTCAAATGATTACACCTCAAGCAATCGTTAAAAATTTCGGTAACATTGTGGCAAATAACATTCCGGTCCGCTTTACCGTCGATATTTGGCAACATGATACGGTAATAATCAGTCTTGTGCCAAATGAATCAATCATTGTCTCATTTGCTCCTTGGACTGCACAGCAAAGAGGAGATTTTGCCCTGAAATGTTCTACCCTGCTTGCCGGTGATAACAATAGGGCTAATGATAAGCAAACCGGCTCAGTGTTCGTGGCAGTAAGTGATATTGGCGCAATTGCCATTTTAACGCCGCCTGCTGCCATTGATTCTGGTCAGACTGCTAATCCTCAGGCAATAGTCAAAAATTTTGGGAATATTCTCTTAGGTTATATTCCGGTCCGTTTTTCCATCGGCAATTGGCATCACGACACAACAATAATCAATCTTGTGCCAGATGAATCAACCATCGTCACTTTTGCCAATTGGACTGCAACCCAGAGAGGCACTTCCGCAATGAAATGTTCTACCCGGTTCATGGGTGATATGCAAAATAGCAATGACAAATTTGAAGATTCGATATTGGTCAGGGTCTTAGATGTTGGAGCAAAAGAGATTGTCGCACCGATTGACAGCATAATAAAGGACAGTATCTTTACGCCCAAGGCAATCGCAAAAAATTACGGAAATACCCAAGCCGATATTGCGGTCTATTTCACAATTCTTAAAGAACCTGATACAATCTATAAAAAGACAACCAATATTTTCATTGAGCCGCTCCAGGAACTGGAAATTTCTTTTGGCGATACCCTATTAGATAGCATTGGTATTTATCAAACTGCATTCTGGACCGAGTTTATCGGCGATATGCATCCTGAGAATAATCTGGTTTTTGATAATTTTAGGGTCTACATACCGATACCTCCGCAGGAGCGGGTCTGGATAAGAATGGCAGATATTCCGGATATGCCTTCGGGTAGGGCGCCAAAACGAGGAAGTTGTATGGCTGGTCTTGAGGCAACTGGCAAAATCTACTACCTGAAAGCATCCAATACTCAGGATTTCCATATCTATTTTCCAGAACTCGGCACCTGGGCAAATGCTGAAACCATACCGAAAGGAAACAAAGAAGATGGTGATGGTAAGAAACCAAAGCGGGGTTCCTCGATGACTGGGTATGAACCAACGAAATCGGTTTATATCCTGCGCGGCAACAATACGGTCGGATTCTGGAAGTATCAAGCTGATACGCTTGGCGACACAATCATGCCTGGTTGGTATAAACTTACCAACATCCCACTCGGTGCTAAGAAATGTAAGTATGGTTCAGGCTTGACCGTGGTTAACAAAAGCGGGAAGGATTACATCTTTACGATGAAAGGGTCCAGGACCTCAGAATTCTATCTCTATGACATCGCTAATGATTCCTGGACCCAGGTCTCAAGTCCACCGGTCGGTCCGAGTGGTAAAAGAGGTTACAAAAAAGGCTCCTGTCTTGCTTATGATGAAAATGGTTTTGTATATGTGTTAAAAAGCTATTATGGCGATTTCTTCAAATACAGTGTTGAAGGAGATTCCTGGTATTTATTGAGACGTTATGACCCGAAAGTTTTTCGAAATCGTTATGGTAAGAAAAAGAAGGTTAAAGAGGGTGCTGGAATAGTCTATTACAATAATAGTGTTTATTTACTCAAAGGTGGCAACACCTATGAATTCTGGAAATATGATATTGCGGCTGACGATTGGTTTCAAATGGATGAATACTGGGATATTCCATCTGGTAGCGGCAAAAAAGTGAAAGGCGGTGGTGCCTTGATTAAATTTGGCGAATACTTCTATGCATCAAAAGGGTCAAAAACCTTTGAGTTCTACCGACATATATTACCTACTGGCGCAATTGCCCCAATAAAAACTCCACCGACATTTGAAGGCGTGCTGGAACATAAATCAACCAATGCCGAATTCAAATTATTGGTTACACCCAATCCTGCAGTTAATTATATTCTGCTCAAATATAATCTACCGAAAAATGAAAGGATAAGTTTGAGACTCT
The DNA here is from genome assembly GCA_029880025.1 of Caldifarciminota bacterium. Taxonomy (GTDB): domain Bacteria; phylum Hydrothermota; class Tepidihabitantia; order Tepidihabitantales; family JAOUPE01; genus JAOUPE01. The sequence goes on along the minus strand of JAOUPE010000356.1, from coordinate 258 downwards.
ATAATATCTGTGGTGAATTAGTTAAAACTTACAATAATTCGAATCTGACCAAAGCAGGTGTAGTTCGGATTGATACCAAAGAGTTTTCGGCTGGTATCTATATATTAAGGTTCACTTCAAGTAAAGTGAATGCTACAAGAAAACTGGTCATAGAAAAATAGAGACTCAAAGAATGGAGAAAATTATTCCTCTCCTTGATAGGAGAAGGACCGGGTAAGGGTGTTCTTAAAATCCACTTTTTAACAATCAAAAAGTATA
>JAOUPE010000355.1 GCA_029880025.1 Caldifarciminota bacterium | reverse complement strand
ATCTATTGCCGTCTTGTAATCCTAAAGTCCAGGGAGTTATCGAAGTATTTACGTCATTATCCCGGTCATTAACCGTAGTCACCTCAAATCCAGCAATTGGTGCTATGGTATCTGGGTTAAGGGTAACATCAACCAGGACAAAAGTGTCAGGCGGAACAACGATATCGGTTATCGTCTTGGTTTGATAGCCATTAGCCCAGACATTCATTGAATATGTTCCAGGCAGGAGGCATCGTTGATAATCACCTAAAGAATCGGTATAAACCGGAACGTCCATTGGCTGAACTGAAACCTTTGCCGGGATCGGTTCTCCGGTTAAAGAATCGGTCACTATCCCTTGAATACCATGTCCAATCTTAGTTATCATATAAAGCTGAGCTGGGCGGTTCAGGTTACAGATTGAATCAATTGCACTGGCTGGCGGAATATAGCTCAGGCTCACCTCGCAACTCCAGCTTGTTGCCGCATAAGCACCATAGGCAAAATCCTTAGAACAGCCGTGAATCTCATACATTCCCTGATAACCCTGATCATATGGATAACGGGTATAATTATGACAATTGCGGGCTAATGTATCAAGCAAAGCTTTGTCCCGGGCTTGCACCGGTGTATAACTCCAGGGATATGAGATGAATTCAGTTCCGGAATGATATGAGCACCAGTGAACTAATCGGTGGTTCTGAGCAAAATTTCGAAAATTTTGGGTCTCGATTTGAGAAAAAGCTCCTGGGCTGCTGCCTGAACCATTCCACATATAACCATAATCTCGATTACAATCTACCCCATTGGTATTGGTCCTAACGCTTGCAACATAACCATCCGGATTGACCAATGGCACCACCCAGGTTTCTCGGGTATTGACCAGATTGGTCACTAACGGGTCTACCCCATAATTAAGAATCAAATGTCTTGCCAGGGCAAATGCTACTTCTGCCCCAATCTTTTCATTACCATGAGTAGCGCCTTCAAATAAACATCTTGGTCGAGCACTCCGCACCTGCGGATTTTGGGTAATCTTAATGCCTAAAACGACCCGATTCAGAACACTGAAACCCAAAGTCTCAACTCTGGCAATATCCGGATAATTCTGAGCCAGAATAATCAGTGAATCGCAAAACCCTTCATAAGTATGATAGGCTTGCTCATTTTCTGCATAATAACTGCTGATATCAGGAAATAAAACTTCGACGATACCGAAGCCGCGACTTTCGAATTTACCGAATTCCTTATAAGGTATTTCGATTCGGGCAAAACCATCCTTGACATCATGGATTAACGCACCCATTTGTTCCAAGGTTTGTATTTGTCCGGGGTCGGTGATTCGGACTTTGACTAAATCATAACGTTCGCCGCCGGCAAATAAAGTTGTCACGATGAAAAGCACTGACATAAATATTTTCATTAATACCTCCTTATAGGATTAAACATATTCCAAATTATATTTAATGAACAAGACAGGTCAAGGAATAAAATCCCTATTTGCTGTTGAATTAACTGAAGTTAATGCTATTCATCAGAATCCAATAATGAAGATTGACTATATAAAACACATCGTTATACTAAAATTATGTTAAAATCATTCCTTTCCACAACCATCATTGGTCTAAAAAAAAATGGCAAAGCCGCCATGGGCAGTGATGGTCAGGTAAGCTTGGGCGAGACGATTATGAAACAGACTGCCCGAAAAGTCCGCAAAGTCTACAATGACAAAATTCTGGTCGGATTTGCCGGTTCCACGGCTGATGCCTTTACTTTATTTGAGCGGTTCGAAAACAAATTATCTGAGTTCCACGGTAACCTGCCCAGGTCAGTAGTCGAACTGGCTAAGGACTGGCGGCAGGATAGGGTTTTAAGAAAACTCGAAGCACTCCTGGCAATCCTTGACCATGAACATTCCTATATTGTTTCTGGTTCAGGTGATGTGATTGAACCGGATGACGGCATTGTTGCGATTGGCTCGGGCGGTCCTTTTGCCTTAGCCGCTGCCCGTGCCCTGGTAAAATATACCAAACTCGAACCAAAAGAAATCGTTAAAGAATCGATAAAGACGGCAGCATCCATCTGTATCTATACCAATCTTGAGATTCATATCGAGACTTTAAATGGTTAAAAAAATAAAAAAACGAGACGGTAGAATCGTTAATTTCGATTCGGCAAAGATAAGAATTGCCATCAGTAAGGCTTTAAAGCCAACTGCCAGACCCGAACCAGGCATCCCGGCTGAGCTGACCGGGAAAGTATTGAACCGCATCCGAAAAGAATTTCCGAAAAAGATTCCAACCGTAGAAAATATCCAGGATATCGTTGAAAAGGTACTTATCGAATCAGGCTATGTCGATACTGCCAAAGCCTATATCCTGTATCGCCAGAAAAGAACCGAGCTGCGTGAATCGAAATTCTTCTTAGGGGTCAAGGATGACTTAAAACTTAGTGTCAAT
>JAOUPE010000354.1 GCA_029880025.1 Caldifarciminota bacterium | reverse complement strand
CAAATTAGATTTAGTGGTCTGTGTCACCGAAGGTGTGCCGACTTTAGCTATGATAAAATTGATGGATTATTTAAAGGATAAGAAAACCCGGCTGGTTGGTCCAAATTCACCTGGTCTTATTTCACCGGGCGAAGCAAAAGTCGGGATTTTGCCCGGTGCGACTTTTAAGAAAGGGAAAGTCGGTGTAGTTTCCCGTTCCGGCACTTTGACCTATGAGATTGCCAGTCATATAACAAATGCCGGCTATGGCGAATCAACCGTGGTTGGTATTGGTGGTGACCCGATTATCGGCACCAATTTCATTGACTGCTTAAAACTTTTTAACCAGGACCCAGAGACCGAAGCGATTGTGATTGTTGGAGAGATTGGCGGCACTGATGAAGAGGAAGCAGCAAAATATGTGAAGCGTAAGATTAAAAAACCGGTTTTTGGGTTTATTGCCGGTCAGACTGCGCCTGCGGATAAAAGGATGGGACATGCCGGGGCAATAATTTCCGGCGGCAAAGGAACCGCTAAAGAAAAGATTGAAGCTTTTGAAAAAACCGGGATAGAAATCATCTTTGAACCATCCCAGATTGCTACAAAACTCAAAGAAAAACTTTTCTAGAGAAGAGTTTAAGAGTTCCATCATCGATTGTTATTGAGGCAGTGAAACAATGAGGAAAAATAAGGAGGTATATAATGAGTAATATTAAAAAAGAAGTGTTATCAATTTTCAAGGATTATCAAACCGTGTTTTTAGCCACCGCTAAAGACGACCAGCCCAGAGTCAGACCGGTCACCCTAATCAATTTTGAGAAAAGTTTTTGGGTTATGACTGTAACAAAAGACCAGAAAGTTAGACAAATCCAAAAGAACCCCAGAATAGAATTCTGTCTATTTTTATCCAAAGCCAATCGAAACGGTTATATAAGACTCGCTGGAAAAGTAAAAATAGTAAAAGATAAAAAGACCAAGACCAGATTAGCTAAGCACTGCGATTTTTTTAACAAATATTGGAAAAGTGCTGACGACCCCAATTATACTCTATTAGAAATTCATCCCAAAGAAATCGAATATTTAAGACAAGGAGAATTTCGAGTCCATAAATTTAAATTGTGATATGCTTAAAAACCTATTCGTGGTTCCCATAGATACAATTTCCATCGCATTTGAAACCAATGGAAAAGGATATTTAGGGTTTATCATCGAACTGCCTGGTGCTTTCATCCGAGGCAGAACTGAGAAAGAAGCACTTTCTAAGGTGAATCAAGAGGTGAAATCATATCTAAAGTGGTTGGGAATCGAAGAAAATTTAGATTATAATACGAACGTGGTTCAAAGACATCAGAGCTCATTGATGGTTGAGGATGCGGATAGTGAGATTTTACTAAATACTGATAAAGGGACAATGAGTGACGAGGAATTTAGAAATCTTATTGATTTGGTTCGGTATTCAGGTGAGACTTTTCTAAAGATTTACAATGATGCTAAATTTAAGGATTGGGTAGATGAAGCAAGAATAAGAAAAACTTTCTACGGTGAAAATTACACAACCATCCAAGGAATATTCGGTCATGTGAAACGGTGTCAATATTATTATCTATCCAGAACTAAAATCCCATTTGAAACGAAAGAAGAAGATTTTGTGAAAATTCGCGAATTTTGTCTTAATAAAATCAAAGAACTTTATCGAAAGGACAATAACTTCTTAATCTTTGATATTGATAATGAATTATGGACTCTTAAGAAAATCTTGCGAAGATTTGTCTGGCATGACCGGATACACGGCAAAGCAATAACACGGATTTTAGCCAAGCAAAAACAGTTGGGGATTATTGATAAATATGAAGACCCATTCTATTTTGCTCTGCATTCTTTCCCTTCGATTGAGAGTTAAGGTATAAAGCCTTTTATCCGTGATTTCGTCATTGCGAGGGAGTGAAGCGACCGCAACGCGAAGCGTCGATTGAGCGGAAGCGACATCAACAATCTCAAAACTTCATATATGGAAAAGACTCAGTGTCAGGTCTTGACATATGACATATACCCTCTGTAATTCTGGGAACACAATACATAATCCGCCTCCCGAGCCCGATTCGGGCGAAAGGTCGATTCGACTGGCGGACAGAAAAAATAAGGGGCATTTTGGGGTCAACAAACAAAAGTCAAAATTTAACCACCAAGGACACGGGAAAAAATCTTAACCACGAGATTAACACAAGATTTTCACAAGAGAATTTCTGATTTTCTCGTGTTAATCTGTGAAATCGTGTGGTCTCATGGGTTTTGGTTTTAAGATGTTGATATGTTTCAGCCTCCCTGTCTGTTCCCGAGTCTGCCCCCCGGTCTGCCCCCCTGTCTGCTCCCGAGTCTGGTTCCGAGTCTGCCCCTGAGTCGGTTCCTGAGTCTGTTTCCGAGTCTGCTCCGGAGTCTGTTCCCGAGTCTGATTCCGAGTCTATCCCTG
>JAOUPE010000353.1 GCA_029880025.1 Caldifarciminota bacterium | reverse complement strand
TTTATTCGATACCCGAGAACAGGCATTAGAGTCTGATGCTATAATCGAATGGTCAAAATCCAGTTCAGGAATTCTGCCCGAATATCCAAATCCGATTAGCCTTAATACTTTAGAACGAATCGGTCGAAAACCGGACAGTTGTCTGTTTGAAAAATGCCAGTTCTATGACCGGTGTTTCTATTTCCAAGCCAAACGGCGCTGGCAGCAAGCCCAAATTCTCGTGGTCAACCATTACCTGTTCTTTGCTAATGTCGAGAATAATTACTACATCCTGCCCAAATTCGATGGGGTAATAATGGATGAGGCACACCGTTTAGAAGAGGTGATTGCCAATTATTTTGGCATAGAACTCTCCAATCTTTCAATCCTACGCTTACTTTCTCTTATCTATAATCCTCGAACCAGCCGGGGAATCATCTCCCGTATCACAATCCCGCGCTTAAAAGAATCTGAACTTTCTGCCCTGCTCAATGACTGCCGGGGTGCAACTAACGAATTTTTCAACCAAATCAGCAATCATTTAAAAAACGATGAATTTAAGAAACGAATAAGAGAACCGCTTCTTATTGATAATACTTTAGACCAGTATTTAAGCAATACTAATTCTATCATTTCTGAACTGGTGGCTAATGAAGAAGATTTGGATTTAGCAAGCGAACTTGCCAGTTTAGCCCGGCGCCTGGAACAGACCAGAAACGGGATAAACCAGTTTTTAAGTCTTGAGGATAAGAATTCGGTTTACTGGATTGAACGGTCTTTACCGGACCGGGTCTCATTACACAGCGCCCTGATTGACGTTTCTGAACTATTCAAGACCAAAGTCTTTGAAAAAGTTCCTTCGGTGATAATGACCTCTGCCACTTTAACCGTAAATCGAGATTTTTCATTTGTCAAACATCGCTTGGGTGCGGATAAGAGCAAAACTCTTTTACTCGATTCACCGTTTGATTACAGCAAGCAGGCTTTGCTTTTTCTTGCCCATGGCACACCGCTGCCGACTGATGAGACTAAGTTTTATGATGCGTGCGCCCAAACCATTGACGAAGTCTTACAATTAAGTCAGGGTCGGGCATTGATTCTGTTCACCAGTTATCAGGCGATGCGCGAGGTTTATAATCGGGTAAAGAAAGGGAATTATGAATTCTTGATGCAAGGTGAAGAACCGATATTTAAACTTCTTGAATCGTTCCGTAATGATGTTACATCAGTACTTTTTGCTACCCAATCATTCTGGCAAGGGATTGATGTGCCGGGCGAAGCATTAAGTTGTCTGGTTATAACCCGCTTGCCGTTCGATGTGCCGGATGACCCAAGATTGGAAGGGATTACCGAAGCGTTGAAAGAGCACGGTTTAGAGCCCTTTTATTCGTTTCAGTTGCCATCCGCGGTATTAAGATTTCGTCAGGGGTTTGGTCGTCTGATTCGTAATACCAAAGACCGCGGTGTGGTCTGTGTTTTAGATAAACGGATTATTGAGCGTAGCTATGGCAAATCCTTTCTCGATTCATTACCCAAAAATCTGCCGATGGCTTTTAACATCAATGCCATTGCCCATTTCTTTAAAACCTAAGATTATTTAACCGCGGATTCACGCGGATAAACACGGATAATAGAAAAGTATCAAATTTTCTTTGGTTAATGTATCTGTGTTAATCTGCGTTTATCTGCGGTTAATTTTTTCTTTCTTGTGAAAATCTCGTGTTAATCTTGTGGTTAATTTTTCTTCTCTGCGGTCTCTGTGGTTAACTTTTACTTTAAGCTAAAATAGATTATTCAAATTCACTTCTTAATTTCTCGGTTTGTTTAATGTGGTAACGGTTTAAGTCTCACCGTATAAAATTTTCTTCGAAACCACTAAGGGAATAAAAGTCAAGGTTGGTGATGAAATTTCCTTAAGTTGTTTTTTCGGTGTGTCGGGGTCAGCAAGATATTCCTTAATTAAATCTTTCATATTCACTTTAACCTCTTTTTCAGTTCTTCCTTGAGTTGCAATATTGAGTATCGGGCATTCCGCAACAAACCATTTGCCCTCTTTCATAATAAAGACCGGAAAAGGATATTGAATTTTATCCATAGATTACTATTTTATAAACATAATAAGGGATGTCAAGAGTATTTATTCTTCCGGCTATCTCGGTAGTAAATAATTTTTTTTCAATCTTTTAATTTCTGTGTTCTCAGTGCCCTCAGTGGTAGACTTCTCTTTAGTTTTTTCACGCGAAAATCTCATGTTCATCTTGTGGTTAATATTTCTTCTCTGCAGCCTCTGCTATCTCTGCGGTTAATTTTTTTTGTATTTCTTGTGAAAATCTCGTGTTAATCTTGTGGTTAATAACTTCTTTTTCGTGGTTTCTTATCACCGTAATCTTCCCGACATCGCTGTAATCAGAGATTTCTCAGTCTTTTAGAAATCTCACAAGGATATTGACAAAAAAGTAATTAAAGTTAA
>JAOUPE010000352.1 GCA_029880025.1 Caldifarciminota bacterium | reverse complement strand
TTAGGAACAGACAAGGAGTGAGACTTGGATAGAGACTTGGGAACAGACAAGGGGTGAGACTTGGATAGAGACCAGGGGGTTCACAAGGGGGTTGACCGGGGGGCAGACTCGGGAACAGACAGGGGGACAGACTCATATTTAAGCAATTAAACACCGAAGCACACTGAGGAACACTGAATTTTAAAAATAGCCACGAATGCACACGAATAAACTCGAATTTCTTTTGATTGGTGTTCATTAGTGTTCATTCGTGGTTTCATTATTCTTCTGCCTTCGGTGACTTCAGTGTTTTTCCCGCCTTAGGCGGAACTTGACATGACTTTTAAAAGACCAAATCTGCCTTCGGTGGATAAATCCGAAATCCTAATTTCGAAATCGGAAACAAATTCAAAATATTCACAAAAGATTAATGAAACCATACGATTTCATCCGCCTAAGGCGGATTAATCGCGTGGTTAAAATTTTTCCCCGTGTCCTTGGTGGTTAAATTTTGACTTATGTTTGTTGACCCCAAAATGTCCCTCCTGCCTGTGCGTGGCCGCACGCAGACAGGTATTTTTTCTGTCCGCCTTAAGCGGATTGTGTATTGTGTCCCAAGAATTAGCCTATAAGCCATTTATTGTCCTGAGAAAAGTTGGTCGCTTTGCATTCTCTTGTCTCAACCCAGCAATATAGCTTTTGTATGACTCTGCTTCGTTTAGTATTTCTGTGCGAATATATTTGATTTTCTTGATATACCCTGCCGCCGCGCGATATGCTTTTGCGGTGACCTTCCTTAGGCACGACTCGACCATTTTCTCATAGAAGTTAATAATCTCGTAAGGATACTTGTCTTTCAATTTATCGGCAAAATCTTCTTTTAGATGAAAATCGTAATAATTATTTTCCGAGAATATATATCGCAAAACTTCATCGTATCGCTTTTCATAAAGATTGATTTCAGCCAGGGTCGCCAATGCCTTCTGCTTCCTTAAAAATGATACCGCCCATTTTGCATCGTTCGCTTTATCCTGAGAAAATGTGATTAATCTTTTGTAAGTCTCAAGGTTACAGACTTCTTGAAACATCTCTTTTAAACACTTCAGGCAATTTTCATAATCGCCCTTCTCTTGAAAATATTTGAAAAGATATTCATATAAATCAATCTTTCTTCCCTCACCCTTAACTACACCTTCCTGAGCAACCGCTAAAGCCTTTCTCTTATCACCGTTTACTTCGTAAAACTTTGCCAGTTCATAATAATCGAGTCCATACTTTAACTCTTTTTTTCGCTCGAATAGATAACTTTCTTTATCATTAAGATAATCACGATATATTGTCATGACAAGGTCTCGGTTATAGCGGTCATCGTCTTTTTTAAGTCTTTCAATAATTTGTAACCAATCCTCTTTGCTGCGGCTGACCGAAAAGACAATTTCGATAAGGAAGTCATCGAATCTGGTATTACCACCGAGATAACAGTCAAGAATATTATCTATAAATTCTTTCTTTTTAGCTTGGGGCAATTTATTTCTATGGAACAACTTGGCAATTTCCTCAAGATTGCCATATATTGTATCCTCATCAGCATCACTACCACCGCCATACCTCTGAAAATCGCCGAGCAGTTCATCTGCCTTAGTCCAATATTCATAATATTTATCGAGTGCAGTATCTTTGCCCTTATCGCCCAGCTTATTAAGAACCATAACCTTCAAATCATGGTCGGATTCGACCAGTGGCGCGAGAAGCTTGATTAGTTCGTCTTTTTTCAGCTCGGCAAGTCTGTCCTGCCATTTTACTTGCTCTTTAATGGTTCTTTTCTTGCCTTTATTCTCAAGCGCTAGTAAAGTAGCAACGATATGTTTGCAGGTTCCTTCGTATGGGCAGGTGCAGGAACATCTAATGCCGTCTTGCGAGAAAATTATCTTAACCTTATACCGGTCGGATTGACTCCCTTCGACTTCTGCTTTTATGACATTACCAAGCTCAAGGATATTTTTCACCATTCCGTCTTCGTAATAGCCCACTCCCCTCTCATAAATAACTTCTCCGGCAATTGATTTGATGAATCTTTTATTTAGGTTCTTCATATTTGTTATGTTTTATCGGCAAAATGAGCCTATTCACTGAAGTTTACAAAACTAACTACATTCTGTCAACCGCAGCGCTAAATTGGTCAATAGCTTTTTTAGAAAATACAGGGTCCCCTTATTTCTCTGTAAGATACTTATGGGATTACTAAGTAGGAATTATTATGGGGACATCTCCCCTTTTTTCTTAAATCTTTACGCATCTCAGACCTAATAATATTACTCATGTCGAAATCTTGCTTCTAATTGCTTGGTTGTCAATATCCTTGTGAGATTTCTAAAAGACTGAGAAATCTCTGATTACAGCGATGTCGGGAAGATTACGGTGATAAGAAACCACGAAAAAGAAGTTATTAACCACAAGATTAACACAAGATTTTCACAAGAAATA
>JAOUPE010000351.1 GCA_029880025.1 Caldifarciminota bacterium | reverse complement strand
AATATTCCTTTGATTAATAGATTGATACCAGTCGGCGAATCATAGGCAGTTCGGGTAATCAAGGTTAAGGTATCGCCTACTTTAAGATTCATTCGTTTTGCCAGTTCTTTGCCAATAATAGTTGAATTACTAAATGAGTCGAGATAAGAGCCGTTGATAATTCTTCTATCCAAACCCGAGATTTTGCGTTCGATTGTCGGGTCTACTGCATACCCCAATGCCGGGACACTCAATTCTTCCTGTCCTAAAAGAACCCCGAATTTAATCCGCGGCGCAATTAACTCGATTTCATCATTTTTTAAAGCCTGGTAAAATTTGGGCGAGAGGTTGATTGCTTCGGACAAAGGAAGCAGTCTTTCCCGACGCTCATATTCCTGGGTGGTGATTCTAACGTGACCGGAAAGCAGCTTAATAACATTACCACTGATGTTCTTGAGTACACCCTTCAAATAACTCTGGGCAAAGATGACTAAGGCGATGGCAATGGCGATACTGGTTCCTGAAATTATACTTCTTCTCGTATTACGGAAAAAGTTTCGATAAGCGAGCTTGAGTAAACCGGCTAAATTCATTATACGTGCCTCAAGGCTTCAGCCGGTTCGATTTTAGTCGCTCTCCTTACCGGCCAGAGTGTGACCAGAATCGAGACAATCACACCAAAGACAAAGACCATAAGAATCGTCGAGTAATTAATTTCTCCTTTAATGATAAACTTTATCGGGTAAATAATATTAATATTCTGGAATTGACTGCTAAAATCAATGCCGTAATAGGTGAGATATAAAGAGATGAGAATACCGAATAGACTGCCAATCAGACTACCGAAGACACCGATAATACCACCTTCATAAATGAACATCTTTACGATATTGAAGTTACTGAATCCCATTGCTTTTAAGGTCCCGATTTCCGGAATCCGCTCCATCACCGCCATCAGCATCGTATTTACAATCCCGACTGCAGCAATGATAACTACGACCAGGGCAAGCAGGAATTGAAAGGTGCGTTTTAAACCGGAGATTTCAAAGATACTGGCATTAAGTTCTTTCCAGGTGTAAACCTCATATTCTTTACCGATTTTCTGGCTGATTGTTTGTTTTAAGGGCAATAAATTATTGTCATTCTTACTTTTTATCGACAGCTCGGTAACACTGCCCGGAATCGCTAAAAGCTCTTGTGCCTTATCAATCGAAATCAAGACCGCATTCTGGTCAAATAATGGATGACCGGTACTGAGAATACCCGCCACCGTAAAATCCCGGGCATCATAAGTGCCATACCGGTCTCGGGTAATCACGGTTACTGGTGACCCGATATCTAAATTAATGTCCCGGGCTAAATATTCGCCAATCACAATGTCATCCGGATTTTTCAGAAAATTGCCTTTAACCACCGCACTCGTAGTCTTGAAGATTTTAGATTCATTTTCGATGTCGATACCGATTGCTAAAACCGGCAGTTCGTCAATGCCGTTATTGATTTGGCTCTGAAACTTAATGCGCTTCACAATCTCTTTTATGCCGCTGACTGTTTTCAACTCATTGATGAGCAATTCAGGATTTTCGATAATGGTATCGATCGGGAAAAATCCTTCTTCGCGGTAATAACCTTTAGCAAAAACTTCTAAATCTCCGGTTTCATACTCGACGATATTCTTCTGAGCCATTTTATCCACGCCGTTCATCATCGTATCCATAAAAATCATTGCCGAGAGCCCAATTGAAATCGCAACTGCGGTGATGACGGTTCTACGGGTATGGCGAAAAACGTTACGCCAGGCAAGATTCAGTATTTTCATCTCAAATTAAACACCAAACAAGAAATTCAACACTGAATACACTGAAATCACTGAAAAAGAATAAGATTGTATCGGTGTTGTTCGGTGTTAAATTTTTTCCTTTGATTTCAGTCATTCTGTTGCTTAATCTCATTCTTTTTTATATCTTCAACTACTTTACCGTCTCTTAAATTGATGACCCGTTCGGCAAATTCCATTACCAGTTTATCATGAGTCGAGAACAGAAAAGTCGTTTTCAGTTTCTTATTCAAATCGTGCATCAGGGCTAAAATCTCTTTAGCCGTGGTCGAATCAAGATTTGCGGTTGGTTCGTCGGCAAGGACCAGGGTCGGGTCTTTAACTAAAGCCCGGGCAATCGCAATCCGCTGCTGCTGACCGCCGCTCATTTCATTTGGTCTTCGATTGATATAATCGCCAAGCCCGACTTCCTGTAAAATCGATACGGTTCGCTTCTTTTTCTCTTCAGGTGTCAAATTCAATAGGATTAAAGGCATCTCGACGTTCTCGAAGGCAGTGAGAACCGGAATCAGATTAAAGGTCTGAAACACAAAACCGATTTTCTCTTTCCGTAATTCGGATTTTTCTTTAGCTGTAAGCTTATTCGTACTCGTGCCATTAATAAAGACTTCACCTTTGGTCGGACTATCCAGACATCCAATAATATTCA
>JAOUPE010000042.1 GCA_029880025.1 Caldifarciminota bacterium | reverse complement strand
AGAGATAAGCAATAGTCCACTATTACTTCTGCCATCTTTTCAATTCTTAAATCAATCATCCGATTTTTTTATTGCGCGTTAAAAAGAGACCGATAATACAAAGAATAATAATAAAGATACCAACCCCGAATAGTAAACGGCGTTTAGAAAAGAAGATGGTAAGCTGACCGATTAAAAAAGCGGAAATTGCAAAACTGAGGTGAAGAATCCATTCTCGAGTCGAAAAAATCCGACCCCGGGTCTCCTCGGGCACGGTTTCGTGGATTAAGGTGTCTTGGGCGATGAAGATTGGCGAGAGGACGATTCCGGCAAAAAAGGCTAAAGGGATTATCGGCAAAAAGGTCTTAAACGCAGCCATTAAAACCGCGATTAACCCTAAAATCATAAAACCGCCTAATATTACATTCCGTTTTCGGATACGATGACCAATGAAACCATAAGCCATAGAACTTATAACCAATCCGATTGAGCCGATAGCGCCGATGAAACCAACGCCTTTGGTTCCTAAACCCAAACCGAGTTCAGCCCGTGCCTCCTGAATAACCGGCACAAATAGAACGAATATTGCAGCGCCTAAGATAACCATGAGGATAATTGAAGCATAGACGAACAAAACCGGGGGCAGGTGTCGAATCACCCGATATGCCTGCTTGATATCTTGTATCGTTTTAGAGATTTCATCATAGAAAAGTTGTGGCAGGCTTCTTTCTTTCTTGACCATGGGCTCAGAAATCCGATTATTTTTTCTAAGCCCGATTTGTTGCGCAATAAAAATTAATGCGATTACCGAGACCCAATAGGTCAAAGAATCTAAATAAAAGCCAGCACTCCAGCTATAGGGAATACCGATTTTCCGCCAGATTTGCCAGTCAACTAATATACCACCTAAGAACATACCAAGAAAAGTGGAAATCCGTCCGACAAAATTGAGAAAAGAATTGGCAGCGAGCAAGCGACGGGGCGAAACTAAATTGGGGATAACCGAGAGCCGGCAGGTATTAAAAAATAAACCGAAAAGGAATACCAAGAAAGCGGTGGCGTAAACCAAAACCAGACTGCCGGTTTTTAAAATCAACAAAGGTATGGCGAAAACCAGCAATGCTCGGGCGGTATCACAAATTATCATCACTTTGGCTCGATTCCAACGGTCGACCAGAATTCCGGCTAAAGGACCAAAAAGGATGGTGGGTAAGGTAATGATGACCGAAAGATAGGAGATCGCCCTGGCTGATTCCCAGTTGTATTTAGTGGAAAAGAAAGCGATCATTGCCAGGAGCGCCATGTAATCCAATTTATCGCCAAAAAGAGAAATTGCCTGGGAAACCGAAAAGACCATAAATTTTCGAATCCGTAAAACGGAGAGGAATTGACTGGTGGGGCGCGGTATTACTTGTTCAGAATTCTGCACAATAAGTTAATCGGGATTGGAAAACAGGTATTTGACAAAAAAGCTTGGATATAAAATCATACTAACTTTTTGAGAATAACTTCTGGCATTTGTTTTTGACTGGCGCAGTTCTGTTTAGCTTGGTTTGTGGAAATTGAGTTATGTCTGGTTGTACTGGATTACTTGTTTGACCGGTATTGGGAGATTGATGATGTAGAATATGTCGGTGTTGGGCAAGTAATGTCTCATAGTATGACTCGATTTGGCGCGCGATGCTTTCCCATGAGTATTTAATAGCTTTCTTCCTTCCTTCCTCACCCATCTTTTTAGCGATAGCTGGACTGCGTAAAATCTTAACGATTGCCTGGGCGATAGCTTCGTAGTCACGGGGTGGGGTAAGATAACCTTGTTTGCCGTCTTCTAAAATTGTCCGATAACCCGCAATATCAGAAGCCACTACTGGTTTGCCGGTAGCCATAGCTTCTAAGAGAACGATGCCAAATGATTCATAGCCGATAGAAGGCGCGCAGAAGACATCACAAGTGGCATAATATCGCGGTCTTGCTTCATTAGGAATTAGTCCGGCAAAATGGATATTGTCTTCAACTTCCTTGGCGATATATTCTTTGTAGGCATAACCTAAAAGTCCAACCCCGACCACGGTGAGTAAGACATCAGGGATATCTTTTTTGATATAGCGCAAGGCTTTCAGAAGGTATTTTAGACCCTTACGCGGTTCGAAACGACCGAGAAAGAGGATTTTGGGTCGGGCATCGCCAAAATCAGCCAGCGGGCTAACCGATGGATTAAATAAATTGATATCAATCGCATTAGGAATGACTTGATAATCACCTGGGAAGAATCGCATCGAGGCATCACGGGCTGCTTTAGATACTGCAATCAGCCCATGCAGCTTACGAAAATAAGGCATTAATATTGGTCGAAATATCATATAGCCTTTGCTCTTAGAATGGTCAGCATGGAAGGTGATGACGTTAATCGATTTGGATTGCCGGATAGCGATGATGGGTAAAGTGGGCGCCAAGGAGCCATGGATATGAATAACATCAAAATTTTCTTTTTCCAAGTACCTTTTTACCTTATTCATCGGTCGCCAGCCAATCGGTAAACGAGCGAATGATTTATTAGAACGAATCAAAAGACTTTTACCAATCCTGTAAACAAATTTCTCATCCGGACAGGTTTTCAAGGTCTCAACCGTGGTACCGCCAAAATTGGAGGTCAGGATTTTAACCGTGTGTCCGCGTTGTCTGAGCTGCTGGGATAAATGATAAATGTGCTCCGGGATGCCGCCAACATAGGGGGAATAGACATCCGAGACCATGCAAATCTTCATATAATCTGAGGTTCTATTAATCGATTACTTAAATTAATCAATGCAATTAGGAGAAAACGTAGTTTGCGAATCGATTAATGCGGTGAAAACGAGCAATCAACTCCTCATAGTAAGCCTCAACCTGTCGACTAATGTTGTTCCAGGAATATTCGAGTGCCTTTTTTCTGCCTGACTCGCCCATTTTTTTTGCCAATTGAGAATCCCTCAATATTTTGATAATCGCCTTTGCTATTTGTTCAGGAGCACAAGGAGGGACAAGATAACCCTGTCTACCATCTTCCATAACCGTCCGATAGCCAGCAATGTCAGAAGCAACGACCGGTTTGCCAGTTGCCATTGCTTCTAAGAGTATGATACCGAAAGATTCGTGACCAATTGAGGGGGCGCAGAAGACATCACATGTGGCATAGTAAGCAGGTCTTTCCTTATAGATTAGTCCAGCGAAGTGAATGTTTTTTTCGACTTCTTTATTGATATATTCTTTGTAAGCATAGCCCCAAAGTCCGGTACCGACCACGATGAGTAGAATATCAGGTATTTCTTTTTTGATATGAGGTAACGCTTTTAATAGATACTTTAGGCCCTTTCTGGGCTCGAAACGACCGAGAAAGAGAATTTTTGGTCGGGAATCAGAAAACTGCGTTAGCGGCACTACCGAAGGGTTGAATAGTTCGGTATCAATAGCATTGGGAATCACTTTATACTCACCCGGGAAGAAACGCATCGAGGCATCGCGCGCATCGGTCGATACCGCAATCAATCCATCGAGCTTACGAAGATAAGGCATAAGGAGTGGTCGGAACAGCATATAGCCTTTACTCTTGGGCTGGAAAGAATGGATGGTGATAACATTGACTGCTTTGGATTGTCGAATCGCGATTATTGGCAGAGTTGGGGCTAAAGAGCCGTGAATATGGATAACATCGAACTTTTCTTTTTCTAAGAATCTTTTTACTTTGTCCATCGGGCGCCAGCCAATTGGTAATCGGGCAAAAGATTTATTAGAACGGATTAAAAGTGCCTGACCAATACGATAGACGTGCTCTTCATCCGGACTATCTTTTAAGGTCTCGACCGTGGTCCCGCCAAAATTAGAAGTGAGAATTTTAACGGCATGGCCACGTTTTCTTAATTCTTGAGATAGATTGTATATGTGTTCGGGTATACCCCCGACATAGGGAAAATATACATCCGAGACCATACAAATCTTCACCCCGCCCTTCCTTTCTTATCAATACAAATTTTTATAAAATATTCTGCTAAATTGTTGGCAAATAACCTAAAACTTTTTTCTCGTTGGTCAAGAAGGGCGGGGTTCATATCAAAAATTAAACAATCTGTAACCAGGTGCCGAGTTTTTTCTTTTTGGCAACCTTGTAAACTAAATGGGCAGTAACCAAATCCTGGACCCCGAGTCCGGTTGAATCGAAGATTGTAATCGCATTGGCTGATGGTCTGCCTTTTTTCTTACCGGTGACAACCTGCCCGATTTCGGCATAGATATCCTTCTTGCTGATAACTCCTTTTGCTAACGGCACGTTAATTTCACCGGAATGACTTGCCTGCTCCCAGTCATCAATCACAATCTTAGAACGCTTTAACAACGCTGGTTCGAGTTCCTCTTTGCCTGGAGCATCCGCACCCATCGCATTGATATGGGCACCGTCTTTGACCCAGGCTGATTTAACGATTGGTTTGCGAACCGGCGTAACCGTGCAGATGATGTCAGCACCTTCAACACATGCTTTCACGGTCGGGCAGATTTCAAAATCTAAACCCAAATATTTAAATTTCTTAACAAACCTTTGGCTGATGGCACGGATAATATCGTAGACCTTGACTTTTTTAATTCTCCTGACCTTTATCACCGCCTCAAGCTGGGTCTCGGCTTGAACTCCAGCGCCAATCAGAGCCAGCACCGAAGCATCTTTGCGGGCTAAGTATTTAGAAGCGATACCCGAAGCAGCACCGGTGCGCATCGTGGTAATCCAGGTTCCGTCAAAGATACCGATTGGATAGCCATTAGCCGGGTCAACCAACAGTATCGTTGCCATAACACTGAGCAGTCGATATTTCTTAGGGTTGTGAGGATGAACGTTTACCACCTTGACCCCTGAGATGTCCAGTGAAGGTATATAGGACGGCATCACCCGCAAATCGCCATTATAGGATTCGTAATAGAGATACATTTTAGCCGGCATCTGAAGCGAGCCCTGCCCTTTGGCGCGAAACGCCATCTCAACCGCTTTCAGGGTATCATCCATCGTAAGAATTTTCTTTATCTCTTTTTCGTTTAAGAATAAAGTTTTCATCGGTCCTCCATTTCTAAAAATTTATGTGAAAAAAGGGTGCAGGTCATTTTCCTTTAATGGTCCAACACAACTGATAAAAAAATCGTCGTCAGGCAGTACCTCTTCAATCAATGTGTTCAAACTATCTAAAGTAAGGCGATTATAGGCAGCCAGGGTTTCATCAACCGTTAATACTCGTTTTAAAAGCAATTCGGTTTTTGCTAACCGCATCATTCGGCTTAAAGGATTTTCCAGGGCTAAGAGTATTGAACTCTTGGTAAGATTGGAGGCGGTCTCGAACTCTTCGGGCTGAAATTTTTGTTGCCGCAGTTTGTTAATTTCCTCTAAAACGGTATTTATCCCTTTTGCCAACTTCTTATAATCGGTAACAAAATAAACGCCTAATATTCCGCTGTCCAGAAATAGGTCAACAAATGAAGAAATGGTATAGACCAGACCCTCTTCTTCGCGCAAGCGCTGGAACAATCTTGAAGACAATCCACCACCCAAAGCAGTATTCAGAACCGAGAGGGCATAACGCCGTTCGTCTTGAAAAGAAAAGATCGGTTTTGCCATACTAACAAAAACCTGGGTCAATTCCTGGCGCGGTTCAAACTGGTAGTTGGGTTTTTTAAAATTGGGTGTCATTCGGGAATTTTTGGAATCGTCTTGGGCAATATTCAACTTTTCCGAAATTAGGTCACATAACGCATTATGTTCGATTTCACCAACGCCGACAACTATTGCACTTCTTTTGCCATAATTCTTCTGGTAATAATTACGCAGCGCTTGGGCATCGATTGGTTCTAAGCTTTGGAGGGTTCCGGTTATCGGAAAACCCATCGGATGTGGTTCATACAGAACTTTGAAGAGTAAATTTAACATCTGGTCTTCCGGGTCTTCTTGGGCTGATTTTATCTCTTCATAAATGACCCCTTTTTCCTTTTCTAATTCATTAGCGGCAAACAAGGGTGAAGACAATACCTCGCAGGAGAGGTCAATTATTGGGGCGAAATTTTCCGAAAGGAATCGGGCATAGACCCCGGTATTCTCTTTAGAGGTAAAGCCATCGATGATGGTCCCTTTGGATTCGGCGAAAATCGAAATTTCTCTAGCAGTCCGGTTGGTCGTGCCCTTAAAAAACATATGCTCTAAAAGATGAGAGATGCCCTGTTCGTTTTCCGCTTCATCCCGAGAACCACGGTCAAAAATAATACCCAGGGCAATCGAATGGAGATAGGGAAGTTTCTCGGTAATGACCCGAAGACCAGAAGGAAGCAAGGTCTTATTAATTAAATCTTTAGTCATTGATGTAAATGATATTGGTTTGGAGTAGATATTTCTAACTGCAATTTTTTAGTGATTGTTATTCTCACCTTGCTTTTTTGTTTCCAAACGAGCAAGATTGATTCTGCCCAAATCATCGATACCGATACATTTAACTTCAATCTGGTCGCCAACTTTAACCACGTCTTCAACCCGTTTCACCCGATACGGAGCCATTCGAGAGATATGAAGCAGCCCTTCCTTACCAGGCAGGACTTCAACAAAAGCCCCAAAGTTGGTGATGCGTTTCACTTTGCCCAAATAAAATTTACCAACCTCGACCTCCTGAACAATGCTGGCGACTCGAGCTCGACCCGCCTCGAGCGCATCAGTTGATGGTGCTGATATTGTTACTTTACCATCATCTTCGATATCGATTTCGACCCCGGTTTCTTCAATGATTTTTCGAATCATCTTGCCACCCGGACCAATCACTTCACCAATCTTATCGACCGGGATTTTAAACGCAATTATTTTTGGTGCATATTGTGATATCGATTGTCGGGGTCGGTCGATGGTTTTTGCCATAATATCCAGGATTTGGTGGTAAGCATTAAATCCCTGAGTTAACGCCTCGGTTAATATTTCGATTGGGATGCCAGAAATTTTAATGTCGAGTTGAATCCCGGTAATGCCTTGTTTGGTGCCCGCCACCTTAAAATCCATATCACCGTAATGGTCTTCAGCCCCAATGATATCGGTAAGAATTACATACTGATTGTTTTCCTTTACTAAGCCCATTGCGATACCAGCCGCCGGAGCTTTGATTGGCACACCAGCGTCCATCAGGGAGAGCGAGGAGCCGCTGACCGTTGCCATTGAGGATGAGCCATTCGATTCTAAAATATCGGACACGACCCGAATCGTATAAGGAAAAGATTCTTCATTGGGCAGGAGTGGTTCAAGTGAACGCTCGGCAAGCGCACCATGTCCAATTTCCCGTCTTGATGGTCCACGCAAAGGTTTCACCTCACCGGTAGCGAACGGTGGAAAGTTATAGTGCAGCATAAAAGATTTCGACTTTTCGATTTCAACGTCATCGACAATCTGTTCGTCACTCTTGGTCCCTAAAGTGGTTACGGCTAAGCATTGGGTTTGACCACGGGTGAATAGTGCCGAGCCATGAGTGCGGGGCAGAACGCCAATGGCACAGCTGATTGGTCTGATTTCTTCGATTTCCCGACCGTCGAGTCGCTTTTTTTCTTCGAGGATTCTTCTCCGGGTATCCGCTTGAGCGATACTGTCGAGCACCTCAAAAACCGGACCCCGGCAGTCTGGATATTTTTCTTCTAATTCTTTTACTGTCCTGTCGGCAATATCGTAAAGGGTATCATTCCGTTCTTCTCTATCGGTAATATTGTTGGCAGAAATGATTGCGGCGGTAGTCTTTTCCCTGACTTCGTTTTCCAGGTCTTTAGGAACCAATTCATCGGGGACGACCAGTTTTGGTTTACTGGCAACTCTCTGGAGTTCCTCCTGGAATTCGATGATTTTTATGATTTCGGGCTGGGCGGTTTTCAACGCTTGCTTCAAATCCTCAACCGAAGCTTCATGAGCGGTTCCCTCCAGCATTATTATCGAATCTTTAGTGCCGCAGATTACCAGTTGCAAAACCGCTTTTTCTAAATCGGAAAGTAAAGGATTAACGACAAATTCACCATCAATCTTACCAATCCGGACCGCACCGATTGGTCCCTGAAAAGGAATCTCCGAGATAGTAAGCGCAGCCGAAGCGCCGACTATACCCAACACGTCGCTTTCATTTTCTAAATCGCTTGAGAGCAGAAAACTGGTGATTTGGGTTTCGTTGCGGAAGTTTTTTGGGAAAAAGGGTCGAATCGGACGGTCGATTAGCCGGGAGGAAAGAATCTCTTTGTCACGCGGCTTGCCTTCCCGTTTGAAGAATCCACCCGGTATCTTGCCCGCCGCATAAGCCAGTTCCCGATAGTCAACCACTAATGGGAAGAAATCGGACCATTCGCCGACCTCTTTTTTACAAACCGCACTGGTTAGGACAACGGTATCGCCATAACGAACCAATACCCCGCCGGATGCCTGGCGTGCTACTAAACCGGTCTCAATACTTAATACTCGACCGCTGACTGTAATCTCAAGGCGATGCATTTTTTAAGGCTATACGCGTAGACTTAGTTTTTCTACGATTTGCGTATAGCGCTCCTTATGATGAGTTAAAAGATAATTTAGGTGACGTCTTCTTTCATTAACTAATTTAATCAAACCGCGCCGGGAATGTTTATCCTTCTTATGGACCTTGAGATGTCCGGTCAACTGGTTAATCCGCTCGGTCAGAATCGCAATCTGAACTTCTGGAGAACCAGTATCGGTTTTATGCAGCTGAACCGTATCAATCAGCTTAGTTTTCTTATTTTTCGTCAATGCCATATTTGTCCTCCGTGTTTAATCTAAACTAAATTTTTCTATTTGTCAATAATAAGTTTTGCAAGATTGATTAGAAATTCAACACATTAACAATAAACAACATTCTTCTACGATTGGCTTTGATACCAAAAATTAGTAACCAAATGATGGTGAAACAGGACAAAATATGATTTTAAATAGAGGCAAAAATGGATTAGTATTAGCAGCTTAGGGGAGCATCCTATTGAAATTGTCAATAATTTTCATGCCGAGATACTGAGAATACGATACAGATGAGGCAGCAGAGAAATCAGAAAGAATAAAGAAGTCAAACCACGAGATTATCACAAAAGTAGTCAATCTTTCATTAATTATTTTTCGATGCCTGTTTCGTCTGTGGTTTAACGATACGATTTTCATTAAACGCTAAACAGTAAACACGCTTCGGTATCCTTCTGTGGTTTAATATTTTTTGGTCTTCTTGCTTGTTGTCTCTTTCTTCTCAGTGCCTCTGTGGCTAATCCAATTACTTCCATCTAATCGCTGTAATCTTTCTTTGAATCTCTGTAATCTTTTCTTAAATCACTGTAATCACTTTATCAAAGCTATTGACTTCAGACCGATTTTTAGTAAATTGAATTCGTGAAAAAAGTGGCTAAGAACTCAAAACTGGTTGAGAAAATAATACACTCGATAATAGTTCGTAATTATTTGGGATATCCTATATTACATCAAAATTTCGATCTCATCATGCTTTGCCAGGGAGTGTTTACAAATGGATATCATATTAAATAATGCTTTCCGGATATTAG
>JAOUPE010000350.1 GCA_029880025.1 Caldifarciminota bacterium | reverse complement strand
AACGATTGCGGTTATTCCCGCATTATGAGCAGTATCGATCGAATCCCGGAACGGAAAGAATCCGTCGGATGCCATGACCGAACCTTTAACATTTCCTTCGGATTTCTTGATTGCTAACTCGACCGAGTCAACTCTGGACATTTGACCGGCACCGATACCGACCGTTTTGCGGTCTTTGGCTAAAACGATTGCGTTGGAACGAACATACTTGGCTACTCTCCAGGCAAATTCTAAATCACGCATCTGGTCTGGGCTTGGCTTATGTTCTGAAACCACCTGCCATTTTGAACTGTCTTCGGCTAAAACATCCCTTTCCTGGATTAGGATACCGCCTAAAGCGGTCCGGATTAGCATATTGGACATGGTTCCGGAAAATTCAACAATCCGCAGATTCTTTTTGGTTCGAAAGACCTGCATCGCTTCTTCAGTAACTTTTGGTGCTACGATAACCTCAAAGAATATTTCAATCATCGCTTTAGCGGTTTCTGGCGCAATTTCACGATTGAATCCAACAATTCCACCAAACGCCGATTTTGAATCAGCATTGAATGCTTTTTGGAATGCACCGGTAATATTCTTACCTATAGCCACACCGCAGGGTGTATTGTGTTTAATTATCGCACAAACCGTATCCTTAAATTCGCTGATAATTCCAATTACCGAATCAATATCTAATAAATTATTATAGGATAATTCTTTACCCCAGAGCTTATTAATCTTCACATCGGAAAATGGGTCGGTATAAAAGAATGCTTTTTGGTGTGGATTTTCGCCATAACGCAAAGGCAATGATTTGGCATAGGTTTTATTATAAGATTCAGGAAAATCGACTTTCTGGAAATGGCGATAAAAATATTCATTGATGATAGAATCATAATGGGCAACAATCTCAAAAGTCTTAAGCGCTAAAAGTTCTCGAGTTGACTGGGAGATTTCTCCTGATTCTTTCAGGTCTTTTACAACGATTTGATAAAATTCAGGTAAAGGGACTGCGGCAACAAAGGCATAATTTTTTGCCGCTGCGCGCAATAGAGTCACGCCACCGATATCAATCAACTCGACTAAATCATCAACCGGCTTTTGTTCTTTAATATAACTTTCAAACGGATAAAGGTTACAAATCACAATATCGATTGGCTCGATATTGTATTCTTTGCGATAAGAAAGGATACCCGCCGCGATTTTGGGATGCAAGGTTTTAACCCTGCCGGCTAAGACTTCAGGCGATTTTGTCCAATCCGAGACCTCGATAACTTTGATGCCAGCCTCCTTAAGGATTTTTGCGGTCTTGCCGGTAGCCAGAATCTCAATCTTTAACGATGCCAGTTCCTGGGCAAATTCGACTATACCGGTCTTATCCCAGACACTGATTAATGCTCGTTTCGGTTTCATCATATATACGCTTTACGCCTTACGCTGGACGCAATACGCAAGAAATAAGAATCTGGCGTTAAGCGTTAAGCTTTTTGCGTTGAGCGTCAATTTCATGGTCCAAATTTTTTAAGTTTCAAGGCATGGGCTAAGAGTAAAGTCATCACCGCGGTTGCTGGAAAAACACCTAAACCACCTTTAGCGCATGCGGTTTCGCTGAATTCTTTGATTCCAGAAGCCCGGCAAAAAGCCGAATAAATCAGTAATGGATTAGGATGCCAGGAATGGGATTTCAAAACCGCTGGTGTCGAGTGGTCACCAGTAATACAAAGCACATCAAAATTAAGGTTCAAAATCTTCGGTATCTTTTTATCCAATTCTTCTAATAATTTTACCTTGCCCTCAAAATTGCCATCCTCGCCCATCTTATCAACCTCTTTGAAATGAAGATAGAAGAAATCGAAATCGGATTTATGTTCATGCACCGTTTCAATCTCATCATCCCAGGTATCACCGGTTGGCAAAACTTCCATTCCAACCAGTTTGGCGATGCCCTTATACATCGGGTAAGTCGCAACACAGGCTGGTTTAATCTTATAACGGGTTGCCATCGATTCTATATCCGGATATTTAGCAAAACCGCGTAATAGAATGTAATTAGCTTTTGGCTCTTCATAAACCACATTTTTTGCCCAGTTCAGAAAGATATTAATAATCTTCGCGCTTTTACTCGACCTGGGACTCAAGGCACTAATCTCAATTGGCTTTTTACCTTCATGCAAAGGGTCCGAATCAGTGAGTTCAGCACCTAAGCCTTCACCGCGAAACATTATGGCGAAACGATGTTCTTTACCGGAACGGATAATAACTTCGACATCTTCAATCTGCTTGATTGCCTTGATTAAATTCGCACAAATTCTTTTGTTCTCTTCGGTTGAAATTCTGCCCGCCCGGCGGTCGGTGATATAACCATTTTTATCAATCGTGGCAAAATTAGCCCGAACGCAGAGGTCTTTAGGCGTAACGTCTAAGCCGACGCCAAGGACTTCTAATAAACCGCGACCAATCTGGGTTTCAATTGGGTCATAACCGAATAAAGCAAGA
>JAOUPE010000349.1 GCA_029880025.1 Caldifarciminota bacterium | reverse complement strand
ATCAAGACAATCTATGGGATTCTTCCGACCGAGGTGCATCTGGGTTTAATCTCAGTGGCTAGCCCGGAAAAAGCCGATACGGTTTATAAACAGTTGCAGTCCGGGAAGCCATTCGAATCTTGTGCCAACCAATTTTCCCGGCACCCATCGTCTAAGAGTCAGGGCGACATTGGATTTGTCAAATTGGCTTATCTGCCCGAACCGGTCCGAAAAGCGGTCGGGCAATTAAAACCCGGCTCATTCACCGCACCGATTAATACCGAAAAAGACATCGAAATTTTAAAGCTAATTGAAAAAAGAACCGTTCCGGTAAAAAGTTTTGCCGAAGAAGAATTGTCAATCCGGAAATTCCTTGAGCAACAGAGAGCAAAAAATCTTCATCGCGAGTTATTTGATAAATTGAATTCGCGCTTGGTCTATAATCCAAAAACGCTCCAGGTTTTCTTCAAACGGGCTGACCAGATAACCGATGATGAAAAAGAGCTGTGGGTGGTTAAAAAAGATGAAACCTTAATGGTTCGAGTTGGTTCCTTGCTTCACGTTGCCCAGCGCTTTAATCCGGCAATCGATACCGCACTCAGAATCTATGCGATTAAGCGCGAAATCGAGGATGATTTACTTTACGAGGAAGCAAAAAACAAGTATTTAAACCAAGACCCGGCGCTTCAGGCGCAGGTGAATAAAATTGGTGACGAATTACTTTATCAAATTTTTTATGAGGAAGTGGTGACCAAGAATATTGCGGTTTCCGATTCGGAAGTGGTTGCCTATTACAATTCCCAAAAGGGAAACTATCCGGGCGGGTCAATCGAGCCGGTGCGAAATCTGATTCGGAATCGGATTCTAACCGAACGGAAAAACCAAGCCGAAGCAAATTTTGCCCAACAATTGAGAAGTCAAGCCAAAATTGAAATCAATGAAAATTTGCTTCGGTCAATCAGTGTCAAACAAAAAAGGAGCTAAAATGAAAATAAGTGTCAAACCAATCAGTAAAATCATTGCCGCCGGCATTATGCTTTGCTCAATATTTTTAAATTTCAGTTGTGAAAACAAGCCGAAAGCTGTTTTAGCCAAGGTCGGGACGGCAAAACTGAGCAAAACCGAACTAATGGCTCAGTTACCAGACGAGTTCAGGATTACCCGGGAAAATTTACCGGCTTTATTAGATAAATGGGTCAATTCCGAATTGATTTATCAGGAGGCGCTACGGCGCAAACTGGACCAGAATGAAAGAGTCCAGTTGCAAATCAAACAGCTTGCCAAAGAATATATCATCAACCAATTATTAGAACAAGAGGCAGAAAAAATGCAAGCCACCTCCAGTGAAATGCTGGCTTACTTTAACAAACACAAGGAAGATTTTCTCTACGAGGTGAAAATCCGAAGGATTGTATTACCCAGTTTCGAATTTGCCGCCGCTACCCTTAACGAACTCAAAGCCGGTGCCGATTTCGCCCAACTGGCTAAGGAACGTTCTATAGAACAGACACCGGAAAGAGGTGAGCCTTCCCGTTTCTTCGCGCGCGGCATTGCCGAACCGAATTTAGAAGAAGCAATCTTTGCCCTGAAACCCGGTGAAACCTCAGATGTGCTCAAAGGTTCGGAAGGCTATCAAATTATAAGGCTGGTTGACAAAAAACAGGTGAAGAAGGATATATCTTTTGCCGAGGTGGCTGATTACATCGAGCAAATCATTTCCTATCAGAAGAGTCGAGTCCACCTTGATAGTATCATCAACGACTTAAGAGCCAAAGGCAAGTTCCAGGTCTTTCCGGAAGTCTATTTTTCAACTCAAGAATAAGCCTATTTCAAGCATGAAAAAAGCCTGCCCCCTGATCCTGGTTATAGGTTTTGGGTTATTGTTTAACTGTTATGCCGGCACTGCTGACCAGATTGTTGCCGTGGTCGGCGACAATATAATTCTTGAGAGTGAGTTACAGGAAGCGTTGGATTTTGTTAAGATTCAGGCTGGTCCAGAACTTTCGCTTGATTCCAATCTTACCCAGCAGGTCCTGACCCGGCTGATTGAGGACCGGCTCATCCTGGAGCAAGCGAAACAAGAAACGATTATGGTCACTAAATCTGAAATCGAATCCGAAGTCGACAATAGCCTGGCGGCTCTGGTTGCACGTTTTCCTTCGGAAGATGAATTTCAAAAGGCTTTAGCCCAGGAAGGGCTAACCGAAAAGTCTTTGCGCCAACGCTACCGCGAAGAAATCAGGAAACGACTTTCGGTCCAGAAACTTCTGGCGAAAAAAGGTCTTTCCAATATTTATATTGCTCCAGCCGAAACCAAAAAATTCTATCAGGAGAAAAAGGATTCTATCGCCTATGTGCCAGGAATGGTTGCTTTAGCCCATATCCTATTTGGCATAAAACCCAGCCCGGAAGCCGAGCAAAAATCACAACAGCGCATCTATGAAATTTATGATATTCTGGTGCGGGGCGGTGATTTCGAGGTAGTGGTTGGTTCTTTT
>JAOUPE010000041.1 GCA_029880025.1 Caldifarciminota bacterium | reverse complement strand
AGAGGTACTGGAAAAGCATAAACCCCTTTGGGAGAAGGGCGGAACTACGGAAACTGAATACTATGTTCACGGCAAGTCTAAGATTCTTGAATTGACCATCACTCCGGCAATTTGTCACGGCAAGCGAGTGGTCTTTGGAATAGGGAAAGACATTACTGACCGCAAGAAGGCGGAGAAAGAAAAAGAAAAACTTCAGGCGCAACTTATACAATCAGCAAAAATGGCAGCAGTAGGTGTTCTGGCAAGTGGTATAGCACATGGATTTAATAACCTGCTTCAGATAATGATGGGACATGTAGCGTTAGCCCAAAGAACAAAGAAGCGTAAAGATATGAAACATGCTTTAAATATAGTCTTAGACACTTCTGATAGAGCGGCAAAGGTGATTAAAGATTTATTGGCTTTCTCAAGGCCGGAGTTGTCTGAAAAGGAACTATATGATATTACCGAGGCAATAGAATCAGTACTATCGCTCGCAGAAGAGCAACTCAAAAAGCATAATATCAAAATGGTCAGAAAATACGAAAGAATTCCTATGATAGAAGTAAATAAGGCAGAAATACAACAAGTATTTCTGGCAATCGTCATTAATGCTCGCGATGCAATGTTAGCCAAAGGCGGGGAATTGGAAATATGTGTTAAGCAGGTCAAGGGAAATATAGAAGTAAGCTTTAGTGATACGGGTAAAGGAATAGAAAAAGATAATTTAAGTAAAATATTCGAACCTTTCTATACTACTAAAGGAGCCTTTGGAGGTAGCACTGTCCCTGGAATGGGGCTTGGTTTGTCTGTTTCTTACGGAATTATACAGAGACATAGAGGCACAATCGAAGTTGACAGCCGGGTAGGGCGAGGAACTACTTTTACTGTTAAATTACCAGTAGAAGAAGTGGAACCGGGAGAAAAAATCGTTAAGGAACCAAAGAAGAAAGAAATCAAAAAAGCCAAGGTTATGAATATTTTGGTAGTAGATGATGAACGAGAGATATGCAAGATATTCGCTAACTGGTTATCTGTTGATGGACACAGAGTGAAATCTGTATTAACTGGAAAGGAAGCCATTGAACTGGTCAAGAATGAACATTTTAATGTTGCCTTTTTAGATATTATAATGCCGGGAATTTCGGGTAATACTGTTCTTGAAGAAATAAAAAAGATCTCGCCAAAGACAAAAGTAGTAATGATAACAGGGAAATTAATGAGTCATTACTTACTGACTAAGCTAAGACAAAAAGGTGCTTCCGGGTGTATAGAAAAACCATTCGGAATAGAAGAGATAAAAGAAGCATTAGTTTAAAAAATAGATATTCTATACTCAGAGGATAAGTGAATAAGGGTCAATGAGAAAGAAAATAAATCTTTTTGTTGTTGACGATGAGGCAGGCTTCAGAGAATTAATGGTTAAAGTAATACCCAAAACTAAATATGATTTAGAAGTTTTTAGTAACGGAAGGGAAGTGCTTGAAGCAATAGGAAAAAGGGAATTTGATGTTGGGTTGATTGACATTAAGATGCCTGATATGAATGGTATTGAATTATTGAGGAAATTCAGGACACAAAATATATTAACCGAATTCGTAATCCTTACCGGTCAGGCAAGTGTAGCTACTGCAATTGAATCAATGAAATTAGGTTGTTACGACTATTTGACCAAGCCGACCAGGTTAGATGAATTAGAGGCTGTTATAGAGAAAGCATATGAAAAAAAGGTCATCAAGAAAGAAAACATTATTTTAAAAGAAGAATTACAACTTAAAGATGAGTATTGCGAAATGATTGGAAAAAGCACAAAGATGGAATCGATTTTTTCCTTAATTAATAAAGTAGCTAAAACTTCTTCCCCGATCCTGATTATCGGTGAAAGTGGAACTGGCAAGGAATTGGTAGCAAAAGCCATTCATAGGAACAGCCATAGAAAGGACAAACCATTTATAGTTGTTGATTGTGCTTCTCTTTCGGAAAACCTGTTAGAAAACGAATTGTTTGGTCACGAAAAAGGGGCTTTTACCGACGCTTCATCTATGAAGCGAGGATTGTTTGAAATAGCGAATGGAGGAGTGTTATTCACTGACGAAATTGGTGAAATGAAATTAACTACGCAGGCAAAACTACTACGAGCCATAGAGACTCATCAATTCCGTCGATTAGGGGGAACTAAACAGATACGAGTAGATGTTAGAATCATAGCGGCAACCAATCGAAATTTAGTTGAAGAAGCAAAAAATGAGAATTTTCGGAAGGACTTATATTACCGGTTAAATGTTGTTACTATCAACCTGCCACCTTTAAGGGAACGAAAGGAAGACATCCCGTTGTTAGTAAAACATTTCATGGCTAATAGTCAGGTTACTACAACAAAGAAAAAGGTTAGCCAGGAATTTATGAAAATTCTAATGGAATATGACTGGCCGGGAAACGTGAGAGAATTAGCCAATGTTATGGAACGGGCATTAATAATTTCTACTGATGAATATATTACCCCTGCTGATTTGCCAATCGATTTTTCCAGACCACCGGCAGGTTATCCTTACTCATCAGATAAAATGGGCTTGAGTAAATTGTTAAAGGACTTTGAAAGAAATGCCATCGTCAGGGCTCTTAGGGAATGTAAAGGCAATAAAATAGAAACCGCAAAATCTCTGAAGCTAAGCAGGTCAAAATTGTACAGAAAATTGAAAGAATACCACATTATGTAATATCAGCACGAATTATTGGTTCATTTCACAACCGGGCATTTGTCGAAATAACAGATAAATCGAAATTCTACCATAAAACTTTTTTTATCATTATTAGGACAGCTATAGCAAATTTGAGAAAAAGACGAAACTTGGCAAGAATAGAGTCATATTCGTAAAGTGAATAAGAATTCTGTATCAGTAATGAGACACTTCCGGGATGAAATATGTATCATCTGACTATGACAATTCCATTCCCTCCTTATAGAAGTTCTTCGTGAATACACGTCCTTCCAAACAATCCTGAGATAATGCTTTAATTACCTGAGTTTCCTGGCAGAAAAATTGCCACTTATTTATTTTAAGCGGTTTCTTATAATCAAGAAAGTATGCAAATTTTGCGAGGAGGCGATGAGAAAATGGAATTCGGGCCGCGGATCAAGGAAATTAGGCTTGCCAAAAAGTTTACGCTAGAGGAGCTCGCTAAGCGGGCAAACGTGAGTGCTAGTTTTCTTTCACAAATTGAAAGAGGAATTGTCTACCCTTCGGTAGAAAGCCTCAAAAGAATTAGTACCGCTTTACATGTGAAGTTAGATTATTTTTTCAAAGAAGAAAAAGTGCCGCGTAAGACTATTGTAAAGAGGGATAAAAGAGAAAAGTTTTTTTTAAAGGATTCTAATGCGCTTGTGGAAGTACTAACTTCCAGTGGCATTGAAGTTTTAATGGAGCCATTGGTATTTACGTTACAGCCGAAGGGTCATTCGGGAAAACAGTTAAATCTACACGAAGGGGAGGAATTTGGTTTAGTTCTGGAAGGAAAGATTAAAGTGGAAATTGGAAAGGAAGCTTACACGTTGGAACAAGGCGATAGTATTTCTTTTGACTCTATGCTGCCGCATAAGTTCAGGAATATTGGTAATGGCAAAGCAAAAGTTCTCTGGGTAGTTTTTTCTCCCCGGAGAATTATGTAATTTACCTCGTTAGAAAGCTTTACCCCGACATATTAGACTTTTATCGAATGGCGGAGTGCTCAAGGATATGGTGAAAAAGATAGAGGTGCTTTTACTCAATTTTGGGGTAGAAAATAGGATACAACCATGGATTGATAGAGATATACTTTATGCCATGTATACGGCAGAAAAGATTGAGGAAGTAGAAAAATTTCATAAGGATTGCAAATTTGACATAATTTTCCTTAAAATATCAGAAGCCACAAAGGAAGATTTTTATGCATTGGATTACCTTAAGAATATTTATCCGCGTTCCAAGATAATAGTAGTTTCCGAAAAACCGAATTTTCGGGATGCATTCCAGTATTCAAAATACGGGGCGCATAATTTTAGAACAACGTTTAGAGATTTCTTTGAATTTATAAGTTTTCTAAGGTGCTCCAGTCAACGGGCTATTGTAGATAATATAAAAGATAAACTTATGAATGTATTTCGGAAGGATGCCTTACTATTGCTACTTATGGCGATAACCGAAACAGCTTTAGCGTGTCTTGTGAAGACAAAGGGTGAATATGAAACCATAGATCATATGGAAGGAGTTGCGCAATATGCTCGCTTAATTTGCGAAAAATTATGGGAAGAAAAAGACGATAATGAGATTTCTAGCCAAGGATATATTGAGTATGTGTATTTTGGGAGCAGACTACATGATATCGGGAAGATAAATATATCCGAAAATATAACCATGAAACCATATTCTCTTACAAAAAAAGAATTCGACATAGTGAAAACTCATACTCATTACGGGCATCAAATGTTATCAACAATTGAGCAAAGCATGGGATATGATTTGCAAGAATTTATCAAGGTAACAAAAGAAATAGCACTTCACCACCATGAAAACTATGACGGGACCGGCTATCCATGTGGCTTGAAAGGTAAGGATATTCCTCTTTCTGCAAGGATTTGCGCCCTGGCAGATATATATGACGCTCTTACGTCGGATAGGCGTTATAGAAAATCATTTTCTCAAAAAGCAGCGCGGGATATTATATTACATAAGCAAAATTATAGATATGACCCGGATATTCTAAGGATATTCAGGCGATATAATAAAGAATTTATGGAAATATCCTCTGTTTTTAGAAAAAATGCCCAGACATATTCTCATAAGAGAATGAGGGTACAATGTGCCTGGTGCAAGTCACTGCTTGCTTTTGGCAAATGGTTACCTTGCAACGAAGTACTTTATGCCACTCACGTTATGTGTCCGAAATGTCATAAAAAACTTCGGCAAAAAATCAATAATATAAATTACTGAATCAGGAATTCTTTATGGCTGATAGAAAAGATATTCTAATAATTAATGGTAAAGATATGGGAAAAAACCTAAAAAGAGAATTGCTGCGAATGGGATACAATGTGGAGGAAGTTTTTGATGGAAATACTGGTCTGGAACAGTTAGAAAGTGAAAATTATCCAGTCATCCTGTTGAATTCGGAATTACCCGGCATAGAGGGAAACAGGATTCTGAAAAGTATCAAGGAGATGCGTCCGTTTAGCGAGGTAATTGTGCTTGGCGAGCATAGCACGATGCGTGGAGCTTTTGATTCAATGCGTTTAGGCGCTTACGATTACCTTAGCAGACCTTTTGATTTGAGTCAAGTAATCTCCACAATTGAAGAAGCCATTGAGCATTGTAAGAAACATAAGAGTAAGAACCAGGGGAGTCGAGAATTATCACATCAAAGTTTCAGCTCCAATATGGTGGGAGAGAGTTCGGCAATGAAATCGATTTTGGATTTGGTTCAGAAAGTCGCTCCCACGAATTCTGCCGTCCTCGTTCAAGGAGAAACAGGTACTGGTAAAGGATTGATAGCTAATGCCATTCATAGCAATAGTCCGCGATGGGACAAATCCTTCATTGTGGTCAATTGTAGTGCTATCCCCGATACCCTCTTAGAAAGCGAACTTTTTGGGTACGAAAAAGGCGCTTTCACTGACGCTACTCGTTTAAAGCACGGTCTTTTGGAAGCCGCTGATGGTGGGACTTTGTTTCTGGATGAAGTCAGTGAAATAAGCCCGAGTTTACAATCTAAATTATTGCGAGTCGTTGAGACAGGAGACTTTCGCCGTTTGGGAAGTAACAGGGAAATGCAGGTAGACTTAAGGATTGTTTGTGCTACTAACAGGGATTTATATGAGGAGGTCGCTTCCCGCCGATTCAGGGAAGATCTTTATTATCGCTTAAGCGTAGTGACTATTACTGTTCCTCCTTTAAGAAAAAGGCCAGAAGATATACCTTTATTGGTTGACTTCTTTTTGGATAATCTAAAAATTTCCGGTAAAGGGGAAAAAATAATCTCACCGGAAGCAATGGAAATGTTGCAGGATTATGATTGGCCGGGGAATATCCGTGAGCTGCGTAATGTGATTGAAAGAATGATAATTTTAAGCGAACGAAATACTATTAAAGTTCGAGATTTACCCTTTACCACCCCCAATCATAAGGCGGCGAAACAGTCATCTCTAATGCTCTCGGGGGAGAGATATTTAACGCTGGAGCAACTGGAAAAAATATATATAGAAAAAGTATTGAAAAATTGTCACGGCCATCGCAGCCGGGCAGCAAAGATTTTAGGTGTTACCCGTCATACCTTATATAATAAGCTCAGGCATTTTGGAATTGATGAGAAAAGAATTGCTTCTTTTAAATCCTTCCGAAAAAAATAGCCTTCCTGAACCAATTTGGTGAATAATTTAACATTTTTTGAATTATTACTTAATTTATCAATATTTATCGTCGATAAACCCACATCTTCCTTAATCATTTATGTAAAAAGATTACTCATTTTAATGAAGATTTACAATATTCAACTATTGTGCCAGTTAAATTCAGTTTCCGTTCTCTTTTGACCCATTTTGTCGTCGGTAATTTGATATGAATAAAGCAGTCAGCTCTTATCGATGAATTTCTATGGCAAGTAAGTTGCTACTTTACCTGGTAGAGTCTATTTAAAATCGAAAAGGAGAAAAGATGACTAAAAAATTATTAAGGAAAGTGCAGGTAGCTTCAGGAAGGACAGCGGGGATAATAGCCAGGGAAACGCTGGCAGCGGCTAAAAAAGCCGGCAGTATGCCTGGTCTCATCAAGGTGAAAACAGCCGAGGCAATTCAGGCGACGGGAAAGACATTGAAGACTAGGAGGCTAATGGGCGAACTCAAGAAACGGCAAGAGAATAAAGCGGCTATTTTCACTAAGTTTGGCAAGTCAATATTTAGATTGGTGGTAAAAAAAGCAAGAAATATCTGGCAAAGAGAGGACATCAAAGGCTTACTTCGTGAGCTGAGAAAATGTGAAGCTGAAATGGGATGGATAAAAGCCCAGATTAACGAGATTGAAGAACGAAGCAAGGAACAAGATTGTTATCATGAAGCCATACTTAACCTGAGTTCGAAAGAGCAAGAAATTAGGCTTGGGGCATTGAAATCTTTAGGCCAGTTAGGGGACAAAGAGGTTATTTCCATTTTAGTTAAGAAACTGAAAGACCCCGATTTGCAGGTTCGTCGGGAAACTGTGCGTATTTTACGTAAAATAATTGATCAGGAATATCCACACTAAGGGCAGTGTTGGAAATCCTGTTGAAGAAAGGTTCAAAAAAGATGGGTAAAGTTAAAATAGCTATTCCATCGGATGACGGCAAAAGCATCTCTCCTCATTTTGGAAGATGTCACTATTTTGTCATCTATGAAATCGAATGTAACAGAATTAATAGCAGAGGAGTCAGAGAAAATCTCTGCTGTCCACACCGGGCCAACATGTGTCCCAAAACGGTATCGGTTCAAACAAGTGAATTTATACAAAAAATACGCAATGAAGTAATTTCAGAAATTTGTAATTGTCACATCCTAATGGGAAGATACTTAAACCAACGTGTAATTGATAATCTCAACAATCACGATATTAAGGCTATCCTGGTTGATGAAAAAGATGCCGATGTTGCAATAGAGAAATATTTATTGGGGACATTGGTAGAAGTTCAAAACCGACAATTGTGCATGTGTTGTAAAGGTGACTGTTTAAAAATATGAAAATGTCAAACCAGGAGTCAGGGATGGCTAATCATCCGTATCGGGGGCTGGCGGTCGTTCTTTCTTTTCTCTTACCCGGGCTGGGACAAATTTATAATCAACAGTTTGGAAAAGGAGCGAGATTCATAATCGCTTATGTCATTTCCTGGGCATTGTCTTTTGTCGTTATTGGTTGGTTCTTCTTAATTGTTGTCTGGATTTGGTCAATGGTCGATGCTTATCAATCTACCGGGAGAGTAACTCCCCCTCCTCGCCGCGTCCCCCGGGATTAGCGGAGCAAGGCCGGGGGATGGCGAGGCACTCTATGACACTTTGCAGTTTCTGAGCTATCTATCCTCACTCTGATATGCTTCATATTTAGGGGAAAGGTGAGGCCATTAGAAATATAGTTTCTAATGGAATAAAGGAGAAAAGAAATGCGTTCGATAGCTTTAATCAATCAAAAGGGCGGTGTGGGCAAGACCACGTCGGTAGCGAATCTGGGAGCTTGTCTGGCTCAATTGGGAAAGAAAGTGTTGGTAGTAGATTTAGACCCGCAGGCCAATTTAACCATACATCTGGGAATCAAAAGTAACGAATTGGAATATTCGATTTATGACCTTCTGCTGTGGAAGACCAAAGCAGAGGAAGTGATTATTCCCACTCCAGTTGAGGGTTTAAATATTATCCCTGCCAATATCGACCTTTCGCGAGCAGAAATTGAACTGGTTAATATGCCCAGTCGGGAAACGATACTTAAAGACCGACTTTTCCTGACATTAAAAAAATACGACTATTCTTTGATTGATTGTGCCCCCTCTTTAGGGTTGCTTACCTTGAATGCGTTGACCTCTGTGCGAGAGATATTTATTCCCATCCAGACTCAATTTTTTGCCTTGCAAGGGATAAATAGACTTTTAGAAACAATAGAAATGGTAAGGAAAAGAGTCAATCCTTTGCTTAAAGTAACCGGGGTTATCCCTGTAATGTACGATGTGCGCACAAATTTAAGTCAGGAAGTGTTGGACAGGATAAAGGAGTATTTTAAAAAGGAAGTATTTAAAACAGTCATTCGAGAAAATATCCGCATAGCGGAGAGTCCCAGTTTTGGGTTACCGATCACTTTATACAGTTCAAATTCTTACGGCGCAGAAGACTATATGAAATTGGCGAAGGAGGTAATTTCCCGTGAGTAAAAGAAAAAGAAAGAGAAAAGCATTAGGTGAAGAAGCATTAGGTAAGAGAGGATTGGTTCAGAATCGGCATTTAATGAGTAAAAGAAGAATTTCTGGAGAGGACCCATACGACTGGATGGAAGGAAGAGGGGGAAAGAAGGGAAGGAAGAAAAGACCCGGGCGACTAAAAAAAGCTAAACCAGTCAAACAGCAGCGGCGTTACAAATTGAAGGCTAAACCAGCGTCGAAAAAATCGAAACTACCAGCAAAAATTGGGAACAGCCTGAAAAAAGTTGAGAAGGGAGCGATACTTTTGCCTAAGGAAATAATGACTGCTGCCAAGGCTACGGGAAAAGTCACTGGTAAAATAACTGCCGATGTCTCCAATACAATCGCTCCCTGGGTAGTAGCCGGGCCGAAAGAAGCCAAAAAGATTATTCGGTGTGTGCAGGTGAAAATTAAGGCTGCTCACCTGAAAAGCAGGATGGAGGACCTTTTTGGTATTTTAGGTAAAGAATGTTATCGATTGATGGGCAAAAAGAGACCTATTCTAAAAGAAAAAAAGATACAGAACCTAATTAAAGAAATAAAAGAATGTCAAAAAGAGCTACAAATAATAGAAAGAAAAGCTTAATTCAGGTTTTCATTCTTAAGCTAACCGGGAATGGTGCTGAGAAAATTCAAAAGGA